>WGEM01000547.1 GCA_015492755.1 Gemmatimonadota bacterium
GCGTCTTCCGCCGATTCCACGGAAGCGCCGGCGATGGCACCCACCGCCCCACCAGCTCGGCGGCGGCGTCGCCGAAGACGAGGAACGCCAGCGCGGCGATCCCCTCCGGGCGGTGCCGCCAGAAGATCAGGGTGAAGGCGGCGAACACCCCCATGTAGCCCAGCGGCCCCGCCAGGAGCCCCCGGGGGTCGCCGCGGCGCGACCCGGCGCGCACCATCGAGGCGTGCCGGAGCCGGCCCGACGCCAGCGCACCGAAGTACGCCGCCCCCACCAGCGGGGGGAGCGCCGCCCAGAGGCGCGCCCACGGCGTGGCCGGGAAGAAGATCCAGCTCCCCAGGACCGCCGCGCCGAAGCTCACGTGCGCCACCTTGCGGGCCACCCACGGCTTCAGCAGCCGCCGCTGCACCAGAACCGACAGCGCGCCACCGCCCGCCACCGCCGCCACTGCCAGCGCACCCAGGATCGCCGGCGCGCTCACCCGCCCGTCATGATGAAGAGCGGTTTACCCGCAAAGGTGGTGTACTTGGGTCGCAGGCGCTCCGGCTCGTAGTACTGCTCCACGTCCACGACCTTGCCGGCTCCCATCACCGATTCGATGGGCACCGAGTCGTAGACGCCGTCGCGCACCGCCACCAGGAGCCCGCTCCGTCCTTTTTCCACCAGGTCCAGCGCCAGATTGCCGAAGGCCATGGGGACGATGGAGTCCAGCGCGTCGGGGTCGCCGGAGCGCACCAGGTAGCCGAGCCGCTGGCTCACGGTGTTCACCCGCCGGCCGTTGTTGTACTTCGGCGAGAGCCGCTTGATCATGGAAGAGATGCGGTCGCCGATGCCGCCCAGCTTCTTGTGTCCATACTGGTCGCGCTCCTCCTCGGCGTAGACCATCTCCTCCTGCCCGATCATGCGCGCGCCCTCCGAGACCAGCACCACGGAGTAGCGCGAGGGGTTGCGGGCGCGGTCTTCCACCAGGAGGCGGGTGAGGTGCTCCGGGTCGAAAGGGTGCTCGGGAATGACGCACCGGTCCGCCGCCCCGGCCATCGCCGGCACCAGCGCCGTGAAGCCCGCGTACCGGCCGAAGACCTCGATCACCAGAATCCGCTCATGCGACCCTGCCGAGGTCCGGAGCCGGTGCGTGAGCTCGATGGTCCGGGTGACGCAGGTGCTGAACCCGATGCAGTAGTCGGTGCCGGGGACATCGTTGTCCATGGTCTTGGGGATGGCGATGACGCGCACCCCCTCCTGGTGGAGTCGATGCCCGTAGGAGAGCGTGTCGTCGCCCCCGATGGGGATGAGGACGTCCACGCCCAGGAATTCCAGGTTCCGGAGGATCTCGGGCGTGATGTCGTTCACCTCGGCGTCGTAGCGGTCCCTCAGGTGCGCCGGCACCAGCTCCCTGGGAAGGTGGCTGGGCCGCGTGCGCGACGAATGAAGGAAGGTGCCGCCGGTGCGGCCTACCCGGCGCACCACTTCCGGCGTGAGTTCCATGACCGCCTCGGAGTTATCGGCGTCGGGGTGGGGGACGATGTCCACCAGCCCCCGCCACCCCCGCCGGACGCCCAGGACCCGGTAGCCCTCACGCGCCGCGCGGATGGTGACCGCCCGGATGGCAGGATTCAGGCCGGGCACGTCGCCGCCCCCTGTGAGGATGGCGATGGTGCCGCGTCGCGTCGTCTGACCCATAATCGTACCGTAGGATGCGGGATCGTCTCGGTGATCCCCGAAACTTCGCCGGCGCGCAGGCGTCAGCAAAGCGGGACCGGCAACTGTCCCTGGGAGCAGCCCGCGGCCGCTGCCCGCGCACCATCGGAGACCCGTCGAACGGAGGAACCACCATGCGGACCCCTGCCCTCATCACCGTCGCCGCATGTGCCCTGGCCCTGGCCCTCGCCCCCGCCCAGCCGGTGCATGCCCAGGATCCTCTCTCCGACCCCGAACTCCAGGAGTGGACCGTCCCTTACGAGCGCTCACGCCCGCGCGACCCGGCGGTGGCTCCCGACGGACGCGTGTGGTTCTGCGGGCAGGCCGGCGCCTACATCGCGGTGCTGGACCCCGGGACCGGCGAGTTCCGCAAGTACGACACCGGAGGTGTGCGCCCCCACAACCTCATCATCGACGAGGAGGGGTATGTGTGGTACGCCGGAAACGCCGCAAATCCCGGAGCCGAAGCCCGGCACATCGGACGCCTGGATCCCGCCACCGGCGAGATCACGAAGTACATGATGCCCGACCAGCGGGCCCGCGATCCCCATACGCTCATCTGGGACTCGAAAGGCAACATCTGGTTCACGGTCCAGGGCGGAAACTTCATCGGGCGCTTCACGCCCGCCACCGGCGAGATCCGGCTGGTGGAGGCGCTGCAGGTAGAGGGGTCACGGCGCGGCAACTCCAGTCGTCCCTACGGGATCGTCATCGACTCCCAGGACCGTCCCTGGGTGGCGCTCTTCAACTCCAATCACATCGCCACGGTGAACCCCGAGACCTTCGAGCTGAAGACCTTCGAGCTCCCGGAGGACGCCCGCCCGCGGCGGATCGCCATCACCTCCGACGACATCCTCTGGTACGGCGACTGGGTGCGGGGGACGCTGGGCCGCCTGGATCCCCGAACGGGTAAGGTGAAGGAGTACCCGCTCCCCAGCGGCCGCCAGGCCCGCCCCTACGCCATCCTGGCGGACGACTCCGACCGCATCTGGGTGGTGGAGACCGGGCCCGAACCCAACAACTTCATCGGCTTTGATCCGCAGACGGAGCGGATCTTCAGCGTCGTGCACCCGGAGAGCGGAGCGGGAACCATCCGTCACATGTACTTCGACGCCCGCACCAACTCCATCTGGTTCGGCACCGACGCCAACACGGTGGGCGTCGCCAAGCTGCCCCCGAGGCGGCCGCGCATCTCGTAGCGGCCGGGACCCGGACCCCGATGCGCAGCGGGCGATGGGGGTGGATTGCGGGTGCGGTGGCAGGCGTCACCGTGCTCCATGGCCCGGCGGCGGGCCACCGCACCGGGCCGCCGCCGGGCTTCACCGGAGGATTCGGGGAGCCCACATGCGCGCAGTGTCACGAAGGGAACGAGGTGAACGCCTTCGGCGGATGGGTGCGCATCGAGGGACTCCCGGAGCGCTACCAACCCGGCGAGCGGTACATCCTCACCGTGGTCCTCCGCGCTGACGAGACCGCGGCGGCGGGCTTTCAGCTGGCGGCCCGGTTCGCCCAGCCCCCGCACACCGGCGCCCCCGCAGGCACGCTGGAGCCGCTGGACGGGCGCGTGGCGCTGAACACGGACCCGGCGGGGCGACGGTACGCGCAGCACACCGAGGAGGGCACGACGGTCCCCTCCTCTGACGGCGCCTCATGGACGCTGGCGTGGACGGCGCCCGCCGGCGGCCAGGACGCGGTGCTCGTTCACGTCGCCGCCAACTCGGCCAACGGCGACAACTCGCCGCTGGGCGACCTGATCTATACCGCCGCGGTGCGCGTCAACCCGACTCGCTGATCCGGGCCCGGAGTCGCTCCATGCCGCGCTCCAGCGCCGCCTCCAGCTCCGGCAGGAGTGCGCCCGCCTCCGCAGCCTGTCCGCCGTCCGCCGCCTCTTCGATGCGAGCCGCCAGGTTCCGTGCCCGGTCCAGCGCCACCGACGCGGCGGCTCCTTTCAGGGAGTGCGCGGCCCGGCGCGCGCGCTCCGCGTCGCCGTCTGCCAGCGCAGTCCGCAGAGCCTCGAGCCGTCGGGGCGCGTCGTCCATGAAGATGCGCCCGAGATCGCGGAGCACCGCCTCGTCCCCGCCCACCATCTCCAGCGCGCGCGCCTCGTCGAAGTCATCCAGCCGGCCCAGGGCCTTCTGAACCTTCAGCTCCAGCTCCTTCGGGTCGATGGGTTTGGAGACGTAATCATCCATCCCTGCGGCGAGACATCGTTCCCGGTCCCCCTGCATGGCATGGGCCGTCATGGCGACGATGGGCGTGTGGCGTGAGGATCCCGCCTCCAGCGCCCGGATGGCGCGCGTGGCCTCCAGGCCGTCCATCTCGGGCATCTGCACGTCCATCAGCACGAGATCGAAGTCCTGGCGCTCGAAGAGATGGAGCGCCTCCGCGCCGTTCTCCGCCACCGTCACGTGGTGCCCCATCTTTTCAAGGAGCGCCACCGCCACCATGCGGTTGACCTGATTGTCCTCCGCCAGAAGGATGCGGGCGTGACCCCGCCCTTCCGGGGGCCCGGCCGCGTCGGATACCGGAGCCTCCTGGGGCACCACCTGCGCCTTGTCCTCCCCATCCGCTCCCGCATCCTGCGCGGCTGCGGCGCCCACCGCCCGCCGGATGGCTTCCTGGAGTTCCGCGGGAAGGATGGGCTTCAGGAGGTAGCCGTCGATGCGGGCGGCGCTGTGCTTCGCGGGCTGACCGTGACCGCCCGCGGAGGTGAGAAGGATCACGCGCGGCGCGCCGAAGTCTTCGGCCCGCGCCGCGATGCGCGCCGCCAGCTCGAAGCCGTCGGTCTCCGGCATGAGAACGTCGCTCAGCACCACATGATACGGCGTGTCCGCCTCTGCCGCCCGCCGGGCCTCCTCCAGCGCCGCGTCGGCCGACGGCACGGCGGTGGGCTCCATCCCCCAGCGCCGCACGTATCCCTCGAGAACCCGACGGTTCGTGGCGTTGTCGTCGACGATGAGCACCCGCAGCCCTGCCAGCTCCTCAGGCGGAGCCAGCGTCGGCTGCTCCTCCGGCCCGTCGGCGGCACGCGCTTCGATGGTGAAGCGGAAGGTGCTCCCGCGACCGGGTTCGCTCTCCACCTCCAGCCGTCCGCCCATGAGTTCCACCAGACGGCGGGCGATGGTGAGGCCGAGGCCCGTCCCTCCGAAACGGCGGGTGGTGGACCCGTCCGCCTGCTGAAAGGCCTCGAAGATGCGCGCCTGCGCCTCTTCGGGGATGCCGATGCCGGTGTCGCGGACCTCGAAGCGCAGCCGCACGCGGTCACCCTCGCGCTCCTCCACGCCCACCGAGACCGCCACCTCCCCCTCCTCGGTGAACTTGATGGCGTTACCCACCAGGTTCACCACCACCTGCCGGATGCGGCCAGGGTCACCCACCAGGAACGGAGGCACCGCCTCGTCCTCCTCGTAGACCAGCTCCACACCCTTCTCCGCGGCACGCACCGCCAGCGACTTGAAGGTGTCCGCCAGAGCCTCCCGCAGGTCGAAGGTGGTCTCCTCCAGCTCCAGGTGGCCCGCTTCGATCTTCGAGAAGTCCAGGACGTCGTTGATGATGTCCAGGAGCGACCGCGCCGACGCATCCACCAGCGCCAGGTATTCGCGCTGTTCGTCGGTGAGATCGGTCTCCAGCGCCAGGCGGGTCATTCCCAGGATGCCGTTCATGGGCGTCCGGATCTCGTGGCTCATGTTGGCCACGAACTCGCTCTTGGCGCGGTTGGCCGCCTCCGCCGCCTCCTTCGCCCGGAGGAGCGCCGCCTCCGCCTCGCGCTGTCGCGTGATGTCGCGGGCGGTGCAGTAGACGCGATCCCCCTCCGGCACGGCGATCATGGACCACTCCAGCCACCGGTGGCTTCCGTCCCGGCAGCGGAAGCGGTTGGTAAACCGCGCGGCGCGGTCCCCGGCGGCCAGACGGTCCAGCTCCTCCATGGTGTGATGGCGGTCCTCGGGGTGCACGAACTCGATGAAAGGCGTCGTCAGGAGCACCCGCGGCGGATGACCCAGGAGCTCTTCCCAGGAGGGGTTCACCCGTTTCAGCCGACCGTCGAATCCGAGGATGCCCAGCAGGTCCAGCGCCAGGTCGAAGAAGCGGTCCACCTCCGCCGAGACCGCCTGCTCCCGCATGGCACGCTGGAGCGCCTCCACCTCCGCCTGACGCCGGCCGATGGCGGCGGCCACCAGCCCCAGCACCAGCGGCGCCGAGTCGATGATCCAGAGGAGCGGCTCGGTGCGCTGCGCCTCCCACGCCCCGCGGAGTCCAAAGGGGAGCCCCAGGAGGCGGATCTCCAGGAGCGTCGCCACCAGCGGGAAGAGCGCGCCGAAGGCGGCCCCGTACAGCGCGAAGCGCAGCGGCGGGGAGAGACGGCTCTTCGAGGGACCGGGATGGTCGGTGTTCACGTGGGCGACGCCGGTGGCGAGGATGCAGGTGGAAGGTCCGGCCTGCTAATATTCTCGACCGCATTCACCTCAGGTCAAACCCGTTGCCATGACCCGCACCGAGCCCCGCATCCGACTGCCGCACCCGCTGGTCCTCCTCACGGGGTGCGTCCTCCTGGCCGCCGTGGCGAGTTATGTGCTGCCGGCGGGGGCGTACGAGCGCCGACTGGATGAAGCCACCGGGCGGAACGTGGTGGTTCCGGGCACCTACCACGAGGTGGAGCCCGCCCCGGTGGGACTCTTCGACGCCATGGTGGCGCTGCCGAGGGGGATGGCCGACGCCGCCGACGTCATCTTCCTGGTCTTCCTCATCGGCGGGGCGTTCACGGTGGTGGACGAGACGGGCGCCCTCCGGAGGGGCGTGACGTCGCTGGTGCGCTCGCTGGGCGGTCGGGACCTCCTGGTGATCCCCCTCATCTCCCTCTTCTTCGCCACCGGTGGCGTGGTGGAGAACATGCAGGAGGAGATCATCCCCCTGATCCCCGTGCTTCTGGTGCTCACCGGCAGGCTGGGGTTCGACCCTCTCGTAGCGGTGGCCATGAGCGCGGGAGCGGCGTTCGTGGGCTCCGCGTTCAGCCCCATCAACCCCTTCCAGGTCACCATCGCGCAGAAGCTGGCGGAACTCCCGCCCCTCTCCGGTGCCGGATTCCGGATCGTGTTCCTCCTCCTCGCCCTGGGCTTCTGGATCGCCATGACCATGCGCTACGCCGCCGCCACGCGGGGCGCACCCGACGGGGGTGGTGCCACCGACGCCGAGGGCATGCGCCGCGCCGACTGGGGGGTGTTCGCGCTGGTGGCCGTCACCTTCGGCGCGGTGGTGGTGGGCATGATGCGCTGGGGCTGGGGATTCGACCACCTCTCGGCGGCGTTCTTCGTCATGGGCGTGGTGGTGGGGATCCTTTCGGGGATGGGGCTCGGCGGCACCGCCGAATCCTACGTGCGCGGCTTCCGCAACATGGCGTACGCGGGGATCCTCATCGGATTCGCGCGGGCCATCTACGTGGTGCTCCAGGACGGCCGCATCGTGGACACCATCGTCCACGGCATGTTCACGCCGCTGGCCGACCTCCCCACGCTGGCCTCGGCTCTGGGGATGGTCGTGGCGCAGGCGCTCATCCACGTACCGGTGCCCAGCGTCAGCGGGCAGGCGGTGCTCACCATGCCCGTGCTGGTGCCGCTCTCCGACCTGCTGGGGTTGTCGCGTCAGGTGACGGTGCTGGCGTACCAGTACGGCGCCGGCCTCTGCGACCTGGTGACGCCCACCAACGGCGCCCTCATGGCGATCCTCGCCGCGGCGGGGGTGCGCTATGAAGCGTGGATGAAGTTCGCGGGGCCGCTCTACGCGGCGCTGGTGGGACTGGGCGCCGTCTCCATCGCAGCGGCGCTGGCCATCGGGCTCACCTGACCGGCTGCCGCCCGTGGCACGTTCCTCCCGCAAGGGGCTCCACCGCAACGTCTGGGTCACCAGCGGCACCAGCTTCCTCACCGACGTCTCCAGTGAGATGCTCATCAACGTCCTCCCGCTCTTCCTGGCCAACGTGCTGGGGGTGCGGGTCTGGGCGGTGGGCGTGGTGGAGGGGCTGGCCGACGCCACCGCCAGCGTCGTGAAGCTCTACTCCGGGCGCCTCTCCGACCGGCTGGGTACCCGGAAGTGGCCGGCGGTGGCGTCGGCCAGCC
>WGEM01000548.1 GCA_015492755.1 Gemmatimonadota bacterium
AAGCGTGCAGGCCGTGTTCATGCCCTGCAAAGGCCTTACGCCGCGCAGCGACCGCGCGGACGCGCGCGCGGCCGTGCGCGCGGCCGGCGCCGCGTGGGCGGAGGTCCCGGTCCGGGACGCGCTGGAGGCCGCGGGACGTGCGCCGGCGGTGCGGGAGGACACCGAAGCGGCCGGGGAAGCGCGCGACGACGAGGACGTGGTGGAAGCGCCGTCCGTGCTCCGGGGACGCGGCGAGCCCCGCCCCGTGGATCCCGGCCTCACGGATCCCCGCGCGCTGGAGCTGGATCTGGAGCTGGTGGAGCGCACGCTGGTGGCCTTCATCCAGGACGAGGTCCGTCGGCGGCGAGGCTTCGAGCGGGTGGTGGTGGGCGTGAGCGGGGGCGTGGACTCGGCGGTCTCGCTGGTGCTGGCGTGCCGGGCGTTGGGTCCGGAGCACGTCTTCGGCTTCCGCCTCCCCTACCGCACCTCGAGTCCTGAGAGCCTCGAGCACGCCGCGCTCATCCTGGAGCGGACCGGGGCCCACGCCCGCACCATCGAGATCACGGGGCCCATCCACCGGTACGTGGAGGAGTACGAGCCCGACATCACGCCGCTCCGGAAGGGGAACCTCATGGCCCGCCTCCGGGCGGTGATTCTCTTCGACCAGTCGGCGAAGCTCCGCGCCCTCCCGCTGGGGACGGGGAACAAGAGCGAGCGGCTCCTGGGCTACTTCACATGGCACGCCGACGACTCGCCCCCCATCAACCCGCTCGGGGATCTCTTCAAGACGCAGGTCTGGGCGCTGGCCCGACACCTGGGCGTGCCGGAGGAAATCGTGGAGAAGCCCGCCACCGCCGATCTGGTGAAGGGCGTCACCGATGAGGACGAGATCGGGGTCTCGTACCACGACGCCGACCCCATCCTCAACGGCCTGGTGAAGGGCTACACGCCGGAGGAGCTGGTGCGCATCGGGTTCCCGGAGGACCACGTCCGCGTGGTGTGGAATCGGCTCCGGAGCACGCACTGGAAGCGGGAGTTGCCTACCGTGGCGGTGCTCTCCTCCAGCGCCATCGGCGAATTCTACCTGCGCCCCGTCGACTTCTGAGGCGGGCCGGCGGGGCGCCGCCCTCCAGGTCGGGGCCCCGGTGGTCACACCCCCCGCGCACGGCGCCCGGGATCCGGGGCTGTGGCGCGCCCGACGCGGCCTGCTCCCTCACTCGGACAGGCGCCTCGGGCCGGGGCGTTGACGGGGACGCCGCGGCGCCGGAGGTTGCACCTCCGCACCCGGCGACCCCGTCGCCCTCTGTACGTCTCAACACTGGAGCGCGGACTCACCCATGAAGAAGGTCGTACCCACCGCCTCCCTCCTGGCCGTCGCCCTCGCCGTCGGCGGTGTCGCGCCGCTGGCTGCGCAGCATCGCGTCACCACACCCCAGGAGGAGTTCGGACACGAGATCGGCGCGGACTATCAGCTCATCAACTACGAGCAGCTTCACCGCTACTGGATCAAGCTGGCCAACGAATCCGACCGGATGCTCCTGGACACCATCGGCCTGACTGCGGAAGGCCGGCCTCAGATCCAGGCCATCATCAGCGCGCCGGAGAACCTCGCGAACCTCGACAGGTACCGTGAGATCTCCCGTCGCCTGGCGAAGGCGGAGGGAGTGAGCGAGGAGGAGGCACGGAGGCTGGCGGCGGAGGGGAAGGCCGTCGTGTGGATCGACGGCGGGCTCCACGCCACCGAGGTCCTCGGTGCGCAGCAGCTCACCGAGCTGGTCTATCAGCTCAACGACCGTACCGACCCCGAGACACTCCGGATCCTGGACGACGTCATCGTCCTGGCCACCCACGCCAACCCGGACGGACACGCGCTGGTGGCGAACTGGTACATGCGCCACGAGGATCCCCTCGAGCGCACCACCGCGGGGATCCCCGTCCTCTACCAGAAGTACGCGGGGCACGACAACAACCGCGACTTCTACATGGCGGCGCTGGACGAGACGAAGAACATGAACGTCTCCATGTACCGCACATGGTATCCGCAGATCGTCTACAATCACCACCAGACGGGACCGCAGGGCACCGTGATGTTCGCCCCGCCCTTCCGCGATCCGCCCAACCACTACCTGGACGCGGGAATCATCACCAGCCTCGACCAGGTGGGCTCCGCGATGCATCACCGCTTCGTGCGGGAAGGGAAGGGGGGCACCACCATGCGCTCCGGGGCCTCGTACTCCACCTGGTGGAACGGCGGGCTGCGCACCACGCCGTACTTCCACAACATGATCGGGCTCCTCACGGAGACCATCGGGCACCCGACGCCCATCGAGATTCCGTTCATCCCCAGGCGGCAGATGCCCCACGGAGATCTCCCGCTTCCGGTGGAGCCGGGCCCGTGGCACTTCCGGCAGTCCATCGACTATTCCATGACTGCGAACTATGCCGTCCTGGACTACGCGTCACGGAACCGGGACATCCTCCTCTACAACATCTGGCGGATGGGGATGAACTCCATCGAGCGCGGGAGCCGCGACTCGTGGACGACACTCCCCTTCGAGATCGACCGCGCCGCGGAGGAGATTCCCCGCGGTACCCGGCAGGACTGGGAGCGCGCGCTGCGCGACCCGGCGGATCGTGATCCCCGGGGCTTCATTCTTCCGGCGGACCAGCGGGATTTCCCCACCGCCACGAAGTTCGTGAACGCGCTTCTGTACAACGGCGTGGACGTGCACCGCGCGACGCGCGACTTCACCGTAGCGGGGAAGCGCTATCCCGCCGGCTCCTACGTGGTGAAGACCGCGCAGGCCTTCCGGCCGCACGTGCTGGACATGTTCGAGAAGCAGCAGCACCCCAACGACTTCGCGTATCCCGGCGGGCCTCCCATCGCGCCGTATGACAACACGGGCTGGACGCTTGCCTGGCAGATGGGCGCGGAGTTCGACCGGATCCTGGACGGCTTCGACGGCCCCTTCGAGCTCATCACCGACCTGCCGCTGGCACCCCCGCCGGGGAGGGTGAGGGGTGTCGCGGACGCCGCCGGCTACCTGGTGGACCATATCAACGACGCCTTCACCGCGGTGAACCGGGTGCTCCGCTCCGGCGGGCGCGCCTACTGGTACACGGAGCCGGTGAGCGCCGGGGGCGAGCGCTTCGGCGAAGGGGCGTTCTATCTGGAGGCCGATCGGGCCACGGTGGAGACGCTGGCGCGAGAGAAGGGGCTGCACTTCGTGGGCGTCGCGTCGCGGCCCGCCGGCGAGGCCCTGGAGCTGGAGCCGGTGAAGATCGGGCTCTGGGATCGCTACGGCGGCTCCATGCCGTCGGGGTGGACGCGCATGATCCTGGAAGACTTCGAGTTCGACTTCGACGTCCTCTTCCCGCCCGACTTCGACACCGGCGACCTCTCGCAGTACGACGTCCTGCTCTTCGAAGACGGCGCCATCCCGCCGGTGGGAGCGGCAGGCGGCGCGGGGCGCGGCGGCGGCTTCCGCGGGCGAATGCCGGATCCGGAGGACATCCCGGAGGAGTACCGGAGGCGCATGGGCGCCATCACGGCGGACGTCACGATCCCGCGCCTGCTGGACTACGTGCGGGGCGGCGGGACCATCGTGGCCATCGGCACCTCCACCGCGCTGGCGGAGCACGCCGGGCTCCCGGTGTCCAACCACCTGGTGGACGAGGAGGGCCGGCCGCTCCCGAGAGAGAAGTACTTCACGCCGGGCTCCATCCTGGAGATGAAGGTGGAGCACGTGAGCCCGCTGGCGGACGGGTTCGGCGACCGGGTGGACGTGCTCTTCAGCCACAGCCCCACCTTCCGTCTGGCGCCCGACGCCGAGGCCAACGGCGTGCGGCGGGTGGGGTGGTTCGATACCCCGAACCCGCTGAAGAGCGGGTGGGCGTGGGGCGCCCACTATCTGGAGAACGGTGTGGGCGCGCTGGAGGCGGACTACGGCGCGGGCAAGATCTTCCTCTTCGGACCCAAGATCACCTTCCGGTCGCAGTCGCACGGCACCTTCGGCTTCCTCTTCAACGGCATCCACTACGGTGCCGCGGTGGCCGAGCCGACGCGGTAGTGGAAGGCGGGGTGGGGGGCGCGAGCCGCGGTCCCCACCCGTTCACTTCCTCGGCCCGGCTCCTATGTGGGCTGGTCCAGCGGGCGCACCAGCACTTCATTCACCGCCACGTGCTCCGGCGCGGTGACGGCGAAGATCACCGCCCGGGCCACGTCCTCCGGCTGGAGCGGTCTCCGCTCCCCCCAGTTCTCCAGCCAGGCGCGGCGGAGGTCCGGGTCGGGGACGGTGTCCAGCAGCTCCGTGGCGACGAACCCCGGCTGGACGTCGGTGACCCGGATCCCGTGGACGGCGCCCAGCTCCAGGTGGAGTCCCCACACCAGCGCCCGCACCGCGAACTTGGTGGCGGAGTACACGGTGCCGCCGGGGAAGGGACGGCGGCCCGCCAGCGAGCCGATGGTGACCAGGTGGCCGCGCCCCGCCTCCAGCATGGGGGGGAGCGCCGCGCCCACCGTGTGGAGGACACCCTTCACGTTCACGTCCACCATGCGGGTCCAGTCATCCACGCGGAGCTCCGTCACCGGGGAGACGGGCATGATGCCGGCGTTGGCCACCACCACGTCGAGGCGTCCCCAGCGCTCCAGGACCGCATCCACCAGCCTCTCCACCTCGTCCCGGCGCGCCACGTCGGTGCGTACCGCCAGGGCCTCGGCCCCGTCACCCTCCAGCTCGGCGGCCAGCGCCTGAAGGCGATCCTCCCGCCGAGCCGCCAGCGCCACCCGCGCACTTTCCGCAGCCAGCGCCCGGGCCACCGCGGCGCCGATTCCGGCGGATGCGCCGGTGACCACCGCCACCTGGCCGGCGAGGCGCGTCC
>WGEM01000549.1 GCA_015492755.1 Gemmatimonadota bacterium
ATCTGGGCGTGCCCCGGCTGGAGCGCTTCCGGGTGGAGCGGACCCCGCCCGCGCCATGACGCGGAGCACCCACCCCGACGCCGCCAGCGACAGGAACATGAGCGCCACGCCGCTGCGGCGCAGCAGCGCGCCGATCTCCTGATCCTTCGAGAGCTTGCCGAAGCGCATGAGCATGGTGGTCCAGTCGTGGTCGGCGGCGTCCACCGGACCGAAGGGCGAGACCAGCGGGAGCGCCTGCGCCCGCGCGTCGGCGGCGTAGACCCCCGCGCCCACGAAGGCGGTACCCAGCCAGAAGAGGCACACGGCGGCCCCGAAGGGATCGCGCTGCTTCAGGAGCAGGTAGAGCCCCGCCGCAAGCGGGACGCCCAGCTCGAAGATGGTCCCGCCGGCGGTGGTGAGGAGGCGGTGGCCCGTCCATGAGAAGAAGGCGTGTCCCATCTCGTGGAAGGCCAGGTTGATGCCGGAGAAGATGGATCCGCCGGTGGGGTCATCCAGGTACCCCTTCAGGATCCACGCCAGCACCAGGAGGAGCGGCGCCCGGACCCACCAGCGGCGGCCTGCGACGCACGCCTCCGTCCAGGCGCGGGCGCGCGCGAGGAGCGGGTTGGGGGCGGTGGGGCTCACAGGGGGTGGATCTCCTGCCAGATGGCCCGCACCGGCACCGCGCGGATGCGCTCGGCCATGGGGTAGGTCTCGCCGCCCGCGTAAAGGACGTCGATGCGCTCCAGCTCCAGGTCCTCCATCGCGATGCGCATGGACCGGGTGACGGTGGGTGCCACGGTGCGCTTCACCTCGAAGCCCAACCGGTGCCTACCCCGCATCACCACCAGGTCGATCTCCGCCCCCGCATGCGTGGCCCAGAAATACGCGTCCTCGTCCCACCGGACCCCCAGCCGGTCCACCGTGTTCAAGAGCGCAAAGGACTCCCACGACGCCCCCGCCTTGGGATGCCCCTCCAGCTCGTCGAGCGTGTCCAGCGCCAGGAGCGCATGGAGGAGGCCCGTGTCCGACACGTAGATCTTGGGCGCACGCACCTGCCGCTTCCCCAGATTCGCGTGCCAGGGCCGCAAACGCCGCACCACCAGCGCGGAGGTGAGGGCATCCAGGTAGCGCCGGATGCTGGTGTCGGATACGCCCAGGGAGCCAGCCAGGCGAGCCGAGTTCAGCGTCTCGCCGTGGGCGTGCGCCAGCATCGTCCCGAGGCGGCGCATGGTGTCCGGCGGGGCGCCCGCGCCCAGCCGGGGAAGGTCCCGCTCCAGGAAGGTACGCACGAACTGGCGGCGCCACTCGCTGCTCATGGCGTCCGATTCCGAAGCGAAGGCGGGCGGGAAGCCGCCGCGCACCCAGAGTCGCTCGGCGGCGTGGGCGCCCACCTCGTCCAATCGGAGCGGCGTAAGCTCGTGATATGCGATCCGGCCTGCCAGCGATTCGCTGCTCTGGCGCAGAAGGTCCGGGCCTGCGCTGCCCAGCACCAGGAAGCGGGCGGGCCGGTGTGGCCGGTCCGCCAGCACGCGGAGCACCCGGAAGAGATCGGGTAGGTGCTGGATTTCGTCGAGGATCACCAGGCCCTCGAGGCGTTCCAGCGCCAGGACGGGATCGGCGAGCCGCGCTTCGTCGCGCGGATCCTCCAGATCGAATCGTGTGCAGGGTCCTTCCCAGCGCTCCGCGATCATCCGCGCCAGCGTGCTCTTGCCCACCTGCCGCGGGCCCACCAGCCCCACCACGGGGAAGTGCTGCAGGAGCTCCAGAACGCGCTCGAGGTGCCGGGGACGGGGGATGAGTCGCATGTGCCATCGCTGGGCTGAGGACGTGCACCCGCGTCGGCCGCCTCGGGGAGGATCCGGGTGGGGCGGTGACGCTAGGCTGGAAATATCGACATCGCGTGTCGGATTTACAAGGATATCGTGCCGGAGCAGGCGCTGCCGTGGCGCACGCCGTTCGGGTGAGGCGGATCCGCTCCGTTCCGCTGCCGGCCCGCTCCGCCACCGGTCCGACGGCGAACGGTCCACAAAAAAGAGGACGCCACCGGCGCTGGACCGGTGGCGTCCCGACTGTCGTAGCCCGGCGCGATGGCCGGCTACGGCGCGAACAGCGATGTGGTGTGCGGCTCGGCTTCTAGAGGCCGCTCCGGCGATCGCTTGCCCATGCCGGGCTCGACAGGGTACACGGACTGGACAAGGATCACCTCCTTTGTAGCGGTGGAACATCGGGCGGATCGACGCCACGATACGACACCGCCGCGCGCTTCGCAAGCATCTCGACGCGGAGCACGAGATATGGGGGGTGACGAAGCTCGGGGGCACGAAATGTGGGGCCTGCGGGCGGGCCCCGAGCGTCACGCCTCCCGGTACGCCCGCCGCCAGAGGAGCCACGCCACCCAGAGCGCCGCAGCGATCCAGAGCACACCCCACACCAGCGTGGGCACGTGGGTGAGTTCCGCCAGCATCGCGGCGTCGGAGCGGAGCCCCGGACGGTCCAGGACGTCGCTCTTGATGTCCAGGATGGCGTAGAGGACGCTCACCAGCCCGATGACCAGGAGGATGGCGCGGTTCACGCCCTCCCCGGCCCGGCGGGCGGAGAGGAGGAGCGTGGCGCCGAAGGCGAGGCCGAAGGCCACGCCGAAGGGGCTCCGCACGTAGAGGAGGGTGAGGGCGATCACCGCCGCCCCCACCGCCCCGTTCACCCAGTCGGTGCGGATGCGGGCGCTCCGGGCCGCCTCCACCATGGCGGCGCCCCAGAGCAGGCTCCCCAGGTACCCCGCCGAGAGCGTGAGGAAGGCGTTGCCGCCGGGGCAGTGGCAGGCGCCCCCCTGCCCGGGGTCCAGCACGATCTTCTCGATGCGGCCGCCGGTGGCCACCGCCGCCAGCGCGTGGCTGATCTCGTGCAGCAGCACCACGAAGATCTTCAGCGGGTAGACCAGCGCCGTGTCCCACGCCACCCAGAGGGCGGCGAAGAGGAGGGCGAAGCCCGCCACGAATTCCAGCTTCCGGCGCGGTGTGCTCATGGTGCGCTCCCCTACGGACGTCGGGTCCGCCGGGCTTCACTCACGCGCCAGCCGCGCCCGTGGTGATGGGCGCGTAGGCGCGGAAGACGTCGGCGTACTGCGCCAGCTCGTCGCGCACCAGGCGGGCGTTCTGCGCGGCGTTGCCCAGCGCCTCCAGCGAGGCACGGGCCACCTCGTCGCGGCTCATGCCCGGGCGAAAGCCCAGCGCCGCCCGCCACCGGTAGACGGTGTCGTCCCAGCGCCGGCGGAGCTCCGCCACCTCGCTCTCCGGCACCCGGAGTCCGCGGCGGCTGGCCTCCGCCAGAGCGGCGCTGCGGCGCGCGTCGGCGTCCGCGCCCGGGGGGACGTGCTCGTCCAGCCACGCCTCCAGGACGGCGGCGGGGTCGTCCAGTTGCCGCGCCACACGGCGCGCCACCACCGGGCGCGCCTCGGAGAAGGGCACCACCTGCCGGTCTTCCAGACGCAGGATGTGGTATCCGTACTGCGTCTCCGTCACCGGGCTGATCTCGCCGGGCTGCAGCGCCAGCGCCGCCGCCCAGAACTCCGGCACCCACGAGCCCTCGCGACCGGGCTGAAGGAGCCCCTGCCGGCCCTCGGCGCCGGGCTCCTCGGAGAGTCGGGCCGCCGTCTCGGCGAAGTCCGCCCCCGAACGGAGGAGCTCCAGCGCCTGCTCCGCCTTGCGGCGCGCCGCCTCACGGTGCTCCTTCGGCCGCCAGCGCTCGCTGAAGAAGAGGATGTGACGGACGGTGAGTTCCCACTCCGGGTCGGTGAGGTAGTGCGCCTCCAGCACCGCGTCGTCCACGCCGTGTTTCTCCAGCGTGAGCTCGGCGGCGAGAATGTCCAGGAGGCGGTCCTCCCGCCACCGCTCCACCTGCGGTGCGCCCAGCGCGTCGGTGGCGGAGTCGGCCACCGCCAGCGCCAGAGCGGTGAGATAGGCCAGTGTCTCGCGGCGCTCGGGGGAGAGGCCCAGGAGCTGGTCCTCGCTGTAGGCGACGGGCCCCACGGTGAGCGCCGGTGGCTCGCCGCCGCCGCACGCCGCCAGGAACGCCGCCGCCAGGAGGGCGAAGGAGCGGGTGGTGCGGATCCGGTTCATGGCGTCAAAGGTGGTGCACCGGCGTCCGGCGGCAAGGAGCCCGCGCCGCCTGCGGCGCTTCCCACCGACGGAGGCACCAGCGTCCCCAGCGACATCACCATCTTGAATCCCTCCTCCAGCGAGAGGCCCGTGGCCTCCACGTCCGCCTCCGGCACGATCTGCAGAAAGCCGGTGGTGGGGTTGGGTGTGGTGGGCACGAACACCGAGCACATGGGCGTCCCGTCCTTCCCCTGGAAGCGTGCGGTGAGGAAGCCCAGAGAGCGGAGTCCCTGGCTGGGAAAGTCGATGAAGACCACCGACTTGAAGGCGCGGGACTGGCTGGTCTGGAACGCCGCCGCCACCTGCTTCGACGCGGAGTAGATCACCTTCACGAAGGGGAGGCGGAGGACGATGCGCTCGCCCATTTCCAGGATCCTGCGCCCCACCACGTGGGTGGCCAGCACCCCCAGGAGGTAGACCGCCGCCACCAGAATCCCCACCGAGAGCGCCGCCCGCCAGATCCACGGCCAGTGTTCCACCGCCGGGTCGATGAAGGGCAGCAGAAGTGAGGCGGTGAGGGAGAAGACGAAGCGGAGGAAGAGGATCGTCACCACCAGCGGCACCAGCACCACCAGACCCGAGGCGAAGCGGGCGCGGTGGGTCCGGAGGGGCTGCGGAGGATGCGGGGCAGGGTTCATGGCATGGGTCGTGGTGTGGGTCCACGGATCTGCAGCGACGCTTCATACCCCGCAGCCCGCGCCAGGAACCGCAGGCGGCGTCCCGGGGTTGGACGGCGGGCCCTCACGCCGCCTGCGGGCGGGGGTGGACCCAGTGGCCGTACTTCCGCCATCATCCTCCCGTGAACGCACTCGCCATCCTCGTCCAGATCGAGCCGCCGGGCGGCCTCTCGGAGGCGCTCTCGCAGAGTCCGCTCCTGGCGGTGGGCGCGCTCTTCCTGGCGGGCGTGCTCACCAGCCTCACGCCGTGCGTCTACCCCATGATCCCCATCACCACGGCGGTCATCGCGGGCACCGCGAAGGAGGGGCAGTCGAAGGCGCGCACGGTGGGGCTCACCCTCACGTACGCCGTGGGGCTGGCGACGCTCTACGCGGTGCTGGGCGCCATCGCCGGCGTCACCGGACAGCTCTTCGGGTCGGTGAGCGCCAGCCCCTGGGCGCGTCTGGCCATCGGGAACCTGCTTCTGGTCTTCGGTCTGGCGATGCTGGACGTCATCCCGGTGCCGGTGCCGCGACGGCTCGTGCAGTGGGCGGGCTCCATGGAGGGGGGCTCTTACGGCGCCGTCTTCCTCATGGGCGCCATGTCGGGGGTGGTGGCGGCGCCCTGCGGCGCGCCGGCCTTCGCGGTGGTCCTCACCTGGGTGGCGGCCACCGGCGCCGGCCTCATGGGCTTCGTCTACCTCTTCGTCTTCAGCCTGGGGATGACGGCGCTCCTCATCGTGGTGGGGATCTTCTCGGGAACCGTGGCGCTCCTTCCGCGTTCGGGGAAGTGGATGGTATGGGTGAAGCGCTTCGCCGCCGTCATCATGTTCGCCATGGCGGAGTACTACTTCGTGAGCGCCGGATACAACCTCTGATCTACAGGACGGATCGACGTATGACGCGCAACGTGACGCTGACGGGCCGCACCATCGCGGTGTGGGGCCTCGCGCTCCTGATCCTGCTCCTCGCGCTGGCACCCGGGGAGGCGCGGGCGCAGGCCTCCGGCGAGGGCTCGGTCTCCCTGCCCATCGGCACACAGGCGCCCGACGCCGAGCTGGAGGACCTGGAGGGCAACAGGGTGCGCCTCCTGGACTACGTGCGGGGCAAGCCCGCCCTCATCGAGTTCTGGGCCACCTGGTGCGAGCAGTGCGAAGCGCTGCAGCCGCAACTGGACGAGATCCAGCGACGCTGGGGCGACCGCATCAACATCGTGGCGGTGGGCGTCGGCGTTTCGCAGAGCGTCCGGAGGATCAAGCGCCACCTGGAGCGGCACGACCCCGGTTACCCGCACCTCTACGACAGGGACGGGGCCGCGGTGCGCGCCTACGACGCCACCACCACCTCCATCGTCGTCCTCCTGGACGAGAACGGGAAGGTGGTCTACACCGGCGTGGGCTCCGGCCAGGACCTCATCGGCGCGGTGGAGCGGCTGCTGTCGAGCTGACCGGGGCCGTCCGGCCACACCCCCTCAGTCGGCGTCCGGCTCCGGCGTGATGCGGTCGATGACCTCCGCGAGCTCCGCGTAGGCCTGCGGGTCATTCTGGTTGAAGCGCTCGATGACGTGGGCGATGGTGCCGTCGGGCGCCACCACGATCACCGCGCGGCGGTCCACCATGTGGTTGGCCCTCAGCCCCCCTCCGAACTTCGTGAAGGTGGCGCCTTCGTTGCCGGCGTCGCTGGCGAAGAGGAAGGGGAAGTCGGCGTCCTTGGCCCACGACGCCATCGCCTCCGGGGAGTCGTTGGAGATCCCCATGAGGACCACGTTGCGGCCGTTGTTGAAGAGGCTTGCGTACTGATCACGGTACGCTGTCATCTGCACCGTTCACCCAGGGGTGCGGACACGGAAGAAGAAGGCCAGGACGACGGTCTCGCCCCGGTAGTCGCTGAGGCGCACCGGATCGCGAAGCACCCCGTAGCGGGTGGCGCCCGGGAGCTCGAAGTCCGGGGCCGTATCTCCGACGGCGATCAATCCGGAACCCTCCTGTGCGGCGGTGGGCGCGGGGGACCAGGCGAGGAGTGAGCCCGCCAGCAGGGCAAGGATGACGGCGAGTCTCATGGGCGGCACGCTCCTGATGGATGGGCAGTGAATCGGGGCGAATATCGGTGGGGTGGGCGGGTGGCGCCAGAGGGCCGGCGGTGCTTGACGGCGGCGGCGTGAGCGCGTGAATTGGCGGGCATGAACGCAACGTCCTCCGCGTCGCATCCGCTGGAGCCGGTGCTGCCGGCCTTCCGGAACGTGGTGCGCGCCGCCGTACCTTCCGCCGCCGGGTTCACACCGGAGCAGTGGTGGCGCGCCGAGGCCGCGGTGGCCGCCGCGCTGGCGGAGCGCCCGCCTGCCGTGGTGCGCCAGATCGTGCTCTTCCACCGCGTGCTGAACCTGCCGGCGCTGCTGATGCGCGCTCGACCGTTCGCGCGCCTGAGCGCCGAGGACGCGCGGCGCGTCCTGGAGCGGCTGGAGCGCTTCCCGCTCCTGGCCATCCGCCGGGGCGTCTGGGGCGTGCGGACGCTGGCCTTCATGGCGGTCTACACGCAGCCGGAGGTACGGGAGCGTCTGGGTTACGCCGCCCGCCCCGGGGGCTGGGAGGTGCGTGGTGGCGTTCAGGGACCCTGGCCCGAGCGGGCGGGCGCGGCGCCTCCGGAGCCCCACGTGACGGCGCTCCTGGAGGAGGTGCGCCAGGCCACCCCCGGAGCTGAGGAGGCGCCGTGACGGCGAAGCTGCCGGGGATCCCGGAGCTGCACGCCGACGTGGTGATCATCGGGAGCGGTGCGGGGGGCGGCACCTTGGCGCAGCGGCTGGGCCCGCTGGCGCGGGAGGGC
>WGEM01000550.1 GCA_015492755.1 Gemmatimonadota bacterium
CTGCTGGTCATCATGGACCTGGTGCACCTCCAGCGCCATGGTCACACGCCCATCGCGCTGGTGGGCGGCGGCACGGGCCTCATCGGGGACCCCTCCGGGAAGGAGTCGGAGCGCAAGCTCCTCACCAGGGAGGAGGCCGAGGCCAACGCCGAGCGCATCCGCGCGCAGCTCGCGCAGTTTCTGGACTTCGAGGCCCCGTCGAACCCGGCGCGGATGCGCAACAACATCGACTGGCTGGGCCGGCTCTCGCTGGTGGACTTCCTGCGCGACATCGGGAAGCACTTCTCCGTGAACCAGATGATCGCCCGCGAGTCGGTGAAGCGCCGGCTGGAGTCGGCGGAGTCGGGGATGTCCTTCACCGAGTTCAGCTACCAGCTCCTTCAGGCGTACGACTTCCTGGAACTCTACCGGCGCGACTCCTGCACGGTGCAGATGGGCGGCTCCGACCAGTGGGGCAACATCACCGCCGGCACCGACCTCATCCGCCGCGTGGAGGGTGCGCGCGCCTTCGGCCTGGTTTCACCGCTGGTGACCAACGCCTCCGGGCAGAAGTTCGGCAAGACGGAGGCGGGCAACGTCTGGCTCGATCCCCGGCTCACCTCTCCGTATCAGTTCTACCAGTTCTGGATCAACACCGACGACGCCGACGTGGTGCGCTACCTGAAGTACTTCACGCTCCTGGAGCGGGAGCGCATCGAGGAGCTGGCGGAGCTCACCGAGCGCGAGCCGCACCGGCGCGAGGCGCAGAAGGCGCTGGCCCGCGACGTGACGCGTCGGGTGCACGGCGAGAGCGGCCTGGCGGCGGCGGAGCGCGCCACCGAGGCGCTCTTCGGAGGCTCGCTGGAGGGGCTCACCGCCCGCGACATCGAGGAGATCTTCGCCCACGTTCCCGCGGCGGAGCTCCCCGCCGAGTCGATGGAGGGAGAAGGCATGCCGGTGGTGGACCTCCTGGTGGAGGCGGGGCTGGCCACCTCCAAGGGCGATGCGCGCCGCGCCATCGAGGGCGGCGGGATCTACCTCAACAACGTGCGGGTGGAGGGCACCGATGCCGTGGCCCGCGCCTCCGACGCCATCGAAGGCCGCTTCCTGGTGCTCCGGAAGGGGAAGAAGCGCTACGCGCTGGTGGGGCTGAAGCGCTGAGGCGCCGACCCGGCGCAGGATGAGGCTCCGGCCTCGGTAACGGCGCGAGGCGGCTCCGCGTCAGCGTCGCACGGGGCGGCTCAGGCGGTACCCCACGATGGTTTCAACGCCGAGGTCGTCCGTGTGGAGCACGAGGATGTGCTGTGAGCCGATGTCGAGGAGCGGAGACGAGATCCCTGGAGCCAGCGCCGAACGAGGACGGGAGCCGAGCGCTTCGAACTCCATCTCCACAGACCCCAGGCGGCTCCCGCCCGCGTCGAACACATCGAAGGCGTAGGGCTCCGTCGACCACGGCCTCGAGTATCTCATGACCCAGAGGTTCCCCTCACGGTCGGCGTGAAGCTCCTGGTACGCAGGGGTGCTGTCCGGAAACTGCAGGGATCTGTGGTGCTCGCGCAGTGCTCCGCGGGCGACGGCCGGGGTGTGCTCGGCGTCGAACCGCTTCCAGCGCTCGCGATCCTGGCGGGTGACGGGGCTCCGACCCAGTGGAAGCGCCAGCGTGGAGCGGACGCCCTTGTGCCAGCGCACCACGGTTCGCGAATCGGTCCGGCCCAGCCAGAGCACGCCGCCCCCTGCGGCGAAGGAGGGCTTCGGCTCGAACGGGAGGCGCAGGAGGTAGCCTTGAACGCTCTGACCGAACTGAGCGGCATCGAACATTCCGACCGTCTCGATGGTGCCCGAATCCAGCTCCAGTACCTCCACCGCCAACCTTCCCGCTGATCGTGGCCGGGCCGTTGTGAGGCGCACGAACGCCGAGTACCTACGCCCCAGACTACCGATGGGATGCCAGGGACGTACGGCTTCCACGGAGTTCACGCGCCCGCTCCGGCCCCGTTCGCCCCGGGGGCCGAAGACGGAGTACCGGAGGTCCCTCGTCATGACGATGATGGAGTCCCCGGACAGTCGTTCCAGAGGAGCCACACCCGTATCGACTTCGAATGGGCCTTCGCCCCAACGACCGACGGTGTTGATGTGCGCCCCGCCTTCGTCGAAGTACCGGAGTTCGAAGAGCCCTCGCCTGAAGAGCAGCACGACGATGGTCCCGTCCGAGAGGCGCATGGCGTCTTCGACGGACTCGAGGAGGTGGGGAGGATCTCCCGCATTCTGCCCGATCTGGAGGACCGGCGAGGCACGAATCACGGACGGATCCGCGGGCTCGGCGCTCTGCGCCAGCGCGTCGTCGTGGGCGAGGAGCGCCAGCGTCAGGAGCCAGGTGCGGTGGGCCTGGACTCGATACGCCCACGGCACGGTCCTCACGTCCTACTTCACCTCCACGCCGACTCGTAGGAGCTCCGCCTCGACGAGGCGCAGGAGTCCCACGGAATCCGGCGGCGTGCCGAGGAGTAGGCCATTCACCGCAATCGCCGGAACTCCGAAGAGCGACAACTCCCCGGCAAGCTCAATGTCCTCCTCGATCCTCGGCACCCGGGAAGTGTCGGTCGCGCAGCGGATAAAACTCGCGCTGTCCGGGATATCAGCGGCCGCCGCCACAACGGAGGGGTCCATTCCTTCCAATGTGATTGCCGAGTAGAGAACCCGATGCATCTCCTCGAATCGGTCTTGATCGGAGGCGCACACAGCCAGTTTCACTGCCCGGTATGCGTTCGGGTGGATGCTCAATGGCCAGTGCCGGTAGACGACGGCCACTTGCTGTGGATAGAGCCGGCGTAGCGCTTGGAGGTTTCGCTCGGCTCGCCTGCAGAACGGGCACTCGTAATCACCGAACTCGAGGATGACTACAGCGGCATCGTGGGGACCGACCCAGTGTCCATTGCGGAGCAGTTCTGGCCAGTTGTCGAGTCGTCGATCCGTTCTCGAGGGCGGTTGCTGATCGGGGCCAGTCTGTCGCTCAAAGGCATGCCGTGCACCGACGGAGATCGCAACGGCCGCAAGGGCCAGCGTTACGATATCCGCAATCCGTCCAATGGTGATGCTCGCTTTCATGCCGCCCCGGCCATTCGCAGTGCGCCCGCTGAGCTATGCCGGTTCATCCGAACACGCGACCACGGTGGACCATCCGCTGTGATTGCCCTCGCAGTATCCCCATTGGTCTTGCCCGATACAGCCTGGCCACGTCTGCTCGCCACACTCGTAATCACACGCCCAGATCATGTTATAGGGCTGACAATCGTATGCGCACGCGTAACACGGGAATCCCTGGGCCGACACTTGAGACGCTTCGGAGGCCAGCCCGATGACGATGAGGGATAGAGCAATGTCGAGGGGAGCTGGTCAGGCGAGGGCTGTTTGAGAAGCAGTCGGTCCAGGAAGTGAGCCGCGCGATGGGTGTCAGCCGTCGTACGGTCTACAAGTGGGTGAAGCGCTACGAGCGTGAGGGAGTGGGTGGTCTGGAGGATCGCTCGAGTCGGCCGCACCACAGCCCTCGGAAGCTTGCGCGCGCGCTGGTGAGGCGGATCGAGCGGCTGCGTCGCAGGAGGTACACGGGTCTTCGCATCGCCGAAGAGCTGAAGGTGGCGGTCTCCACGGTGAGCCTCTGGCTCCGGCGCCTGGGTCTTGGCCGGCTCCGCAACATCGAGCCTAATCCGGTGGTGGTGCGCTATGAGAAGAAGCGACCGGGAGAGCTGCTGCACCTGGACACCAAGAAACTCGGGCGGATCCGGGGCATCGGACATCGCATCCACGGGGATCGCAGGAGGCGAGCCGAGGCGTAGGTTGGGAGTTTCTGCACGTGTGCGTCGATGACGCGACACGGGTGGCCTATGCCGAACTCCTGCCCGACGAGAAGGCCGCCAGTGCCGCAGCCTTTCTGAAGCGGGCCGGGGCCTGGTTCCGGGCCCAGGATGTGTTCGTACAGTGCGTCATGACCGATCATGGGGGCTGCTACGTCTCGCACGCCTTCCGACGCGCCTTGAAGACCCTCCACGTCCGTCATATCCGCACACGGCCCTACACGCCCCAGACCAACGGCAAGGCCGAGCGCTTTATCCAGACGGCCAAACGGGAATGGGCCTACGCTCGGGCATACCGGAGCTCCTCGGCCCGTGAGCTCGCTCTCCCTGGCTTCCTCAACCGATACAACCGCCGCCGCCCACATCGGGGCATCGGCAACAGGACACCTCTCAGCCGACTCGAGGAACTCCTGTGAACAACGTCCTTGTCACCGACAGCTAGAACACCACCTGCCACCCCACCACCACGCCCCAGTCCAGCCCGAGCTGCGGGCCCTGGTAGTCGTGGGAGACGGGGAAGATGGCCTCCAGCGAGAGGCGGTGGCCGCCGAAGCGCGAGCCCTCGGGCAGATAGAAGTTGATGCCCACCGGGATGTCGATGCGCTCCCCCTCCAGGAAGAACCCGTCGTTGCCGGGATCGCGCAGCGGATCCAGGTCGGGGTCCTCGCCCTCGAAGCCGTCCCAGTTCTGCCACTGGATGCGCCCCGAGACTGAGAAGTACTCGTTGATGCGGTAGGCGCCCCACGCGGTGGCGTACACCGAGCGGCCGGGGGCGTAGCCCCGATCGTTGGTGCCCAGCGGGAAGGTGCCCTTCACCTGCGCGCCCACGGTGCCGTGCTCGTTCTGCGCGGAGGCGCCCAGTCCCGGCAGGAGCTCGAAGACCCCGGCGCCGGGCCGCATGTCGTAGGGGAGCGCCTCGGCGTTGGGCGAGCTGAAGGGCGTCTCGGCGAAGACCTCTTCCTTGCCGGTGGGCACCAGCGTGCCCAGCTGGATGTGGGCCCGGTAGGCGCCCTGGTCGAAGAAGTTGTAGAGCGCCAGCACCGTGAGATCGCCCAGCTCCTCGATCTCGGTGACGTAGAAGATGTCGCCGCTGGTGAGCTGCTCCCTCTCCCGGGACGAATAGTCGATGGAGGCCAGGAAGCTCAGGTGATCCGTGGCGCCCACAGCCACCGAGAAGGTGTGGGTCTGGTTGGTGAGCGTCAGCGGCGCCACCTCGTAGAGATCCAGCGTCTCCTCGACGGTGAGGGAGTCGCTGTCGAACCACACGCCGCGCGAGGCGAGCTGGCTGAAGCGGTAGCTGAACTCCACCTCGCCGCGCTCCAGCGTGCGGTCACCGATGATCCCGATGGGCGCGTGCCCGTCGGGACGGTGCGACGTCCAGACGTAGTCCTGCTGCGCCGACACCGGCGCGGCCACGGCAAAGAAGATCGCGAAGGCGAGACTCCGACGAACCATGTGCGCTTCCCCCTCCACTCGGTGCGGGGACCCGGACGGTCCCCCGGAAACTTGTTCATGAAGATGTAGCCGGGAGGCGGGAAGAAACAAGTGTTTCCTTGCGGGAGGGCTCTCCGGCGCGCCGTCGCCGGCCGCCGGTGACCTTGACCCCGCCACCCCCGGAAGACAGAATCCCGGCCCGTCCCTGCCGGGGCGGAACCCCACATCCCGAACACACCCCCCACGGTGCGAGGCACGACATGGCCGGTCCGGTTGTAGGCGTTCTCATGGGTTCGCAGTCCGACTGGGACACGATGCGGCACTGCGTGGACACGCTGGAGGGTCTGGGGCTGGCGTGCGAGGTCCGGGTCCTTTCGGCGCACCGCACGCCGGCGCAGGTGGAGGAGTTCGTCACCACCGCTCCGGAGCGGGGCATCGAGCTCTTCATCGCCGCCGCCGGCGGCGCCGCGCACCTGGCGGGGGTGGTGGCCTCCCTCACCACGCTCCCGGTCCTGGGCGTGCCCATGAAGGGCTGGTCGCTGGACGGACTGGACTCGCTGCTCTCCACGGTGCAGATGCCCCGGGGCGTGCCGGTGGCCACCTTCGCCATCGGCAAGGCCGGCGCGGTGAACGCCGCGCTCTTCGCCGGCCAGCTCCTGGGTCTCAAATACGAGGAGGTCCGCCGCGCGGTGGACGCCGACCGCGAGGAGCGCCGCCGCCAGGTGCTGGAGGTGGGCGACCCCCGGGACGGCTGACGCTTCCGCCGGCGCGGCGCTTCCTTTCCCTGTGCTCCCCTGTGCAAGGACGTCTCCATGCTCGACGAGATCCGCGAAAAGATCGAACACGAGATCGCCGAGCTCACCCACGAGCTCCAGGTGGTGCTGCCCCAGCGCATCAAGACCGCCATGGAGCACGGTGATCTGCGGGAAAACGCCGAGTTCAAGGCCGCCAAGGAGCGCCAGGCCTTCGTGGAGGCACGCCTCAACCACCTCACGTCACGCATGACCGAGCTGTCGAAGATCGACGTCTCGGAGATGGCCTACGACCGCGTGGGCTTCGGCTCGAAGGTGACGGTGCTGGACGTGGAGATGGAGGAGGAGTACACCTTCACCATCACCGCCGGCGACTTCATCGACCTGGACGCGGGGCAGGTCTCGCTGGCCTCACCCATCGGGCGGGGCCTGCTGGGCGCCGCGGAGGGCGAGGAGGTGACCATCGAGCTGCCGGTGGGCGCGCGCCGCTACCGCGTCCTCTCGCTCCTGACGCTCCCCCAGCAGCTGGAGACGGGCGGCTCCTGACGCGGCGCGTCAGCGCGCCCCGTTCTTCCCGTCCGCCAGCGCCGCGCCCATGAAGGCCACGGCGTCGGCCACCTCGTCGGGGACGATCCAGTGGCCGATGTCGTAGTCGCGGGCCACCACCGGCACGCCCGCCGCCTCCAGACGCCTCCGTCCCACCGGCGCCAGCGCATACGGCACCGCGTCGTCCCGCGTCCCGTGCGCCCAGAACACCGCCGGCACGCCGGGTGAGAGGCCCAGGAAGGGAAGCTCCAGGTCGGCGGGGAGAAAGCCTGAGAAGTTCACCACCGCCCGGATCGAGCCCAGTCGGGTGAGCCCGTAGGCCAGGCTGGTGGTGCCGCCCTGCGAGAAGCCTCCCAACGCCACCGGCCCCGGCCGGTAGCCCAGCACCTCCTCCAGCGCCGGCAGGAAGGCGTCCAGCTCCGCCAGGCTGTGGCGGAGCGTGGCCATGTCCAGACGGTCCGCCTCGATGTGGCGGTACCACGCCCATCCGGGTCCGTAACCCCACTCGTGCCCGGGGAAGGGCGCCTGGGGCGTCACCAGCGTCCAGCGCTCCGGGAGCGCGGGGCGGAGCGCCTGCAGGTCGCCCCGGTGGCTCCCCCGGCCGTGGAGCATCACCACCACCGGTGTGCCGTCGGTGGCGTCGGTTCCGTGGCTGACGTTTGCGAGGAGCATCTCCGTCCTTCCTCCTATTCCACCGGCGCCAGCGCGGCTTCGATCTCCGCGCGGCGGGGCTCGAGCCACTCCGGCAGGCAGAGGGCGCGGCCCAGCGCATCTGCCGGCTCGTCCACGGCGAAGCCGGGCCCGTCGGTGGCGATCTCCAGAAGGAGCCCGTCGGGGGCGTGGAAGTAGATGCTCCGGAAATACTTGCGGTCCAGCACCGGCGTCACCTGCACGCCCAGCTCCAGGAGGTGTTCCCGCATGGCGAGCTGCGTCTCCTCGTCGGGGGCGCGAAAGGCGATGTGGTGCGTCTGGCCGGCGCCGGGGCGGGCCCGGAGCGTGGAGCCCGCCCAGTCGAAGAGCGTCAGCGTGGAGTGGGGCGCCACCTCCCGGCCGTCGTAGACCGCCCAGAAGAAGTGCCGCGTGCGGGCGTCGTCCTGGTTGTAGGTGCGCTTCACCAGGCGGAGGCCCAGCGCCTCCTGGTAGAAGGCGCCCGCCCCCTCCAGGTCGTCAGTGAGGCCCGAGATGTGGTGGATGCCGGAGAGGCGCATGGCGTCCGTCACCTCCGGCACCAGTTCGGGGTGCGTGGCGGCGCGGATGGCCTCGGCGTCGCGGCCCTCCGGCAGCCGCTCCGCCGGCGGATCGATGAGGAGCTCGCCCAGCGCGTCGGGCGCCTCGTCCACCGCGTAGCCCGGCCCCGCGGTGGCGATCTCCAGGATCTGTCCGTCGGGGTCGCGGAAATAGAGCGAGGTGAAGTAACCCCGGTCCAGCGGCCCCTCCACCGCCACGCCGGCGTCGGTGAGGCGCCGCTTCCACATGAGGAGCGCGTCGCGGTCCGACGTGCCCAGCGCCAGATGGTGGACGCCCCCCACGCCCCAGTGGCCCCGCGGCACGTGCGCCCACTCGAAGAAGGTGAGGAGTGTGCCGGGCCGGCCGCCGTCGTTGCCGAAGTAGAGGTGGTAGGCGGAGGGGTCGTCGAAGTTGACGGTCTTCTTCACCATTGGCACGCCCAGGAGGTCGCGGTAGAACCCCACCGTGCGGCGCGCGTCGCGCGCCACCATCGTGATGTGGTGAAACCCCGAGACCGCCGGAGCGCTCACCCGCGCGCGTGGCCTCCCGGCACGCTACACCACCGGCTCGGGATAGCGCACGGCAGCCTTTACCAGGTCGCGGTTGAGCTTCGCGATGGTGGCCACCGTGATCCCCTTGGGGCACACCGTCTGGCAGGCGCCGTGGTTGGTGCAGTTGCCGAAGCCCTCGTCGTCGTGCTGGGCGGTCATGCGGAGCACGCGCCGGTCCTGCTCGATCTCGCCCTGCGGCAGGAGCCCCAGGTGCGTGATCTTGGCGGCGGTGAAGAGCATGGCCGAGGCGTTGGGACACGCCGCCACGCACGCGCCGCACCCGATGCACGCCGCGGCGTCGAAGGCGGCGGTGGCGCGCTCCTTCGGCACCGGGATGGTGTTGGCGTCCGGCGCGCTCCCGGTGCGCACCGAGATGTAGCCCCCCGCCTCGATGATGCGGTCGAAGGCGGAGCGGTCCACCACCAGGTCCTTCACCACGGGGAAGGCGGCGGCGCGGAAGGGCTCGATCCAGATCTCGTCGCCGTCGCGGAACTCCCGCATGTGGAGCTGGCAGGTGGTGGTGAGGGGCCGCTGCCCGTGCGGGATCCCGTTGATGACCATGCCGCAGGCGCCGCAGATCCCTTCCCGGCAGTCGTGGTCGAAGGCGATGGGCTCGCCGCCTTCCTTGATGATCCGCTCGTTCACCAGATCGAGCATCTCCAGGAAGGACATGTGCTCGCTGATGTCCTCGGCCACGTAGGTCTCGAAGCGGCCCGCCGCGTCGGGTCCCGACTGCCGCCAGACGTGCAGGGTGAGGTTCATTACTTGTAGCTCCGCTGGGTCGGGGGGACGTACTCGAACTGGAGCGGCTCGGTGTGGCGGCGGGGCTCATCGCCCTCGCCGGTGTACTCCCAGACCGCCACGTGGCTGAAGCGCTCGTCGTCGCGCTTCGCCTCCCCGTCGGGCGTGGTGTATTCCGTGCGGAAGTGCGCGCCGCACGACTCCTCCCGGGTGAGCGCGTCGCGGAACATGATCTCGGCGAACTCCATGAAGTCCGCCACGCGACCCGCCTTCTCCAGACTCTGGTTGAGTGTCTCCGCGCTCCCGGGCACCCGCACCTCCTTCCAGAAGCGCTCCCGGAGCTCGGGGATCTTCGCCAGCCCCTCCTTGAGCCCCTGGGCGTTGCGCTCCATCCCGCACAGGTCCCAGACGATGCGGCCCAGCTCGATGTGGAACTCGTCCACCGTCTTCGAGCCGTTGGTGGAGAGGAGCCGGTCGGTGCGGGCCTTCACCTCCGCTTCCGCGACGCGGAAGGCGGCATGATCCGTGTCCACCTTCGTCTGGCCCGCCTGGGCCAGGTAGTTCCCCATGGTGAGGGGGAGGATGAAGTAGCCGTCGGCCAGCCCCTGCATGAGCGCGCTGGCGCCCAGACGGTTGGCGCCGTGGTCGCTGAAGTTGGCCTCGCCGATGGCGAAGAGGCCCGGCACCGTGGTCATGAGGTCGTAGTCCACCCAGAGCCCGCCCATGGTGTAGTGCGGCGCCGGGTAGA
>WGEM01000551.1 GCA_015492755.1 Gemmatimonadota bacterium
CCCTTCGTGGTGCGCGTCGGTCGCGCCGCCGGCCGCCCCACGACCCGCCTCCGTCGCGGTCCTTGCTCCCCGCCACCAGCGCCGCGATGACCAGCGCCACGAAGAGGGCGAAGTAGACCACGAGCACCACGGTGATGGCGGCCTTGAACGCGCCCCGGAATACGCGCCCGGCGGCGCGACCGACGCGCACCACGAAGGGCTCGCTCCCCCGGGCGATGAAGCGGGGGTCGAAGGAGTACAGAAGTTCTCCGGTCTCCGTCACCTCCAGGTGTCCCCGGTGGGACTCCAGGAGCCGCTTGAGCCCGACGCGCACGTCTTCGGAGGGAAGCCCCGCAGCGGCGGCCACGTCGGCCAGCGTGCCGCGGCCGTCCAGGCGGCGAAGAGCCGCCAACAGATCGGCGTCTCGTTGGGCGAGGGCGATGGTCTGCACGCGCATGTTCCGGATTCAGAGGATTCGCTGAGCACTCGTGGTCGTACCCCTTCGCGCCCGCTCGAAGATCCCTACGGATGGCTGCGGCGTTTGCGTCAGTCCGCCGCCGCGTCCGCCGCCACCGTCTCCGCCGGGACCTCTCCCGCCAGGAGCGCCGCCACGCGTCCGTCAGCGCCGTCCCGGCCCGCCAGCGCCAGCGCCACGTAGGCGACGGTGGAGAGCGCCATGGCCGGGAAGATCTCGTGGACCACCTCCGATCCCGGCACCCGCTCCCAGAGGAGGAGGACGAGGATGCCCATGGCGAAAGATCCGATGACCGCGGTCCCGTTGCCGCGCTTCCAGTGCAGGCCCAGCACCAGCGCCGGGAAGAAGCACGCACCATAGAGCGCGCCGCTGAAGGCGGTGAGCTCCACGATGCCCCCCGGCGGATCCAGCGCGATGAGCATGGTGATGAAGGCGAAGAGCGCCACCCACCCCCGTGTCCAGAACATCTCCTGCGCCTCGGTTCGCCCCGGGCGGAGGAGGGAGATGAGGTCGCGTTCGGTGGTGGAGGCCATCACCAGGAGCACCGAGTCCAGCGAACTCATGGCCGCCGCCACCATCGCCACCAGGAGGAAGGCGCTGGTGCCCTGGCCGAAGACCTGCGAGAGGAGCGTGGGCACCACGAGGTCGGTGTCTTCGATGCCGGAGGGGAAGATGCGGCGGGCGTAGATCCCCACGGGGATGAGGAGGGAGAAGACCACCGCGAAGGTGAGCGACGAGACCCACATCCCGGTGCGGGTGGCGCGCTCGCCCTCCAGCGCGAAGAAACGGGAGAGCTGCCGCGGCTCCACCGCGAACTTCACCAGACCCGCCACCATCGTGCCGATGAGCACCGGCACCGCCACCCCGCCGCCCCACGTGAAGAGCGCCTCGCCCCCGGGTTGCTCCCGTACCTCGAAGAAGGCGCCCAGGCCTCCGGCGGCACCGGCGGTGCCGAAGAAGAGGAGGAGCGCCGCCCCCAACATCACCACGCCCTGCAGTACGTCTGTCTTCACCACGCTGATGAAGCCGCCCACCATCGTGTAGGTCATCACGATGAAGAAGACGATGACGATGGAGAACCGGTACGGGATCTCCAGGAAGACCTCGATGAGGTTGCCGATCCCCTTGAAGACCGCCGTCATGTAGAAGAAGGACGCTACGATGACGATGAGCGCCGCCAGGACGCGCGCCGGAGTGCTCCCGAACCGGAACCCGATGAAGTCCGGGATGGTGAGGGAGTCCATCGCCGCCGTGAACGCCCGCAGTTTGGGCGCCACGACGATCCACGCGAAGAGGCTGAACGCCACCGCGGTGGGGATGAAGAGCATCCACGGCACGCCCCACGCGTAGGTGCGCCCGCTGAAGCCCACGAAGGAGTTGGTGCTGGCGTAGGTGGCGAAGAAGGAGAGACCGATGGCCCAGCCTCCTATACGGCGCCCGCCCACGTAGTAGTCGGCGAGGCTCTTCGTCTTGCGACTGCCCGTCCAGGCGTGATGCGCCAGGACCACGGTGTACACCGCCAGCAGCGCGTGCACCATCCAGTACTCGCGAAGGTTGGCGAGCACGGCGTCCCTCATGGGGTCTCCACCTCCTGGAAGAGCTCGCGCACGGCGGGCTTCGAGACCTTTCCCATGGCGTTGCGCGGGAGTTCGTCCACCAGCAGGACGTCCTTCGGTACCTTGTAGGGGGCGAGGCGCTCCCTCGCGAACGCACGCAGCTCACCCGGGTCCAGCGCCTCGCGGGGATCGCGGATCACCGCCGCGCAGACACGCTCGCCCCAGTGGGCGTCGGGCACGCCCACCACCGCGCAGTCCACCACCGCCGGATGCGTGCGGAGCACGTCTTCCACCTCCAGCGCCGAGATCTTCTCGCCCCCCGTCTTCAGGATGTCCACGCTGGTGCGCCCCAGGATCCGGCACGCGCCGTCCTCCACCACCGCCACGTCGCCCGTGCGAAACCAGCCGTCCGGGGTGAACGCCGCCGCCGTCTCCTCCGGCCGGCGCCAGTAGCCGCGAAACACCGTGGGTCCCCGCACCTGGATCTCGCCGGGCAAGCCGTCGGGCACCGGCACGCCTTCCTCACCCACCAGGCGCACCTCCACGCCGGGGAGCGGCGTCCCTACGTACCCCGGGCGCCGTTCTCCATGCAGGGGGTTGGAGAGCGCCATCCCGATCTCCGTCATGCCGTAGCGCTCCAGGAGGCGGTGGCCGGTGATGCGCTCCCAGCGCTCCAGCGTGGGGACCGGGAGCGCCGCGGAGCCCGAAACCATGAGCCGGCACGCGGCGGCCCCCGCACTCCAGACGTCCCGGTCTGCGGAGGTGGCCCCCTCCCAGGCGTCGATGAGCCTCCGGTACACGGTGGGGACCGCCATGTAAAGCGTCACCTCGCCCAGCGCCAGGCGTTCCCAGACGTCCACCGGCCGGAAGCGGGGAAGGATCTGGCAGAGCGCACCGTTCCAGAGGGCGCAGGTGAGCACGTTCACGATGCCGTGGACGTGATGAAGCGGAAGGTGAAGAAGGATGTGGTCGTCGTCTCGCCATCCCCACGCCTCGCTGAGCGACGACACCTGGGCCGCCAGATTGGCGTGGGTGAGGACCGCACCCTTCGGCCGTCCCGTGGTCCCGGAGGTATAGAGGATGAGTGCGGGCCCTTCGCGGTCCACGTCCGGGAGCGTCTGCACCGGACCGTCCGCCAGGAGCGCCGGCGTCTGGAGCACCGGAAGCCCGCGCCGGCGGGCCACGCCGGCCACCCGGTCCAGGAGATCGGGACTGGCCACCACCGCGTCCGGCTCGGTGTCGTCCACGACGTGTGCCAGCTCCGCCGGTGGGTGCGACACCGCCATGGGCACGGCGATTCCGCCCGCCCGCCAGATGGCCCACTGCGTCACCACGTAGTCCCATCCCGGCGTCACCAGGAAGCACACCCGCGCGCCTTCGAGGTGGTCCCGACCTGCCAGCAGCCTGGTGGCCGCGCGCGCCGAGGACTCCAGCAGCTGCGCGTAGGTGAACGCGCCCTCCGGAGCGAGGATGGCCTGCCGCGCCCCCGCGTCCCGGGCGCGCTCCACCAGGGGGAGGGTCAACGCGCCTCCGCCCCCTGGGAAGGTCCACCGGCGCGCACCCGGTCCGGCCGCGCGGGTCCGCGGATCCAGCGGCCCGGCTTGGCCCCGGTCAGCCCCGCGTGGAGGATCACGGGCTCGCCGTTCACCAGGAGGTACTCGATACCCTCGCTGAACCGGTGCGGATCGGTGTAGGTGGCGCGGTCACGGATGCGGTTGGGGTCGAAGACGGCCAGATCGGCGCGCATGCCTTCCGCCACCACGCCCATGTCCTGCTGGCCCAACCAGCGTGCCGGCATGGACGTCATCTTCTCGATGGCTTCCTCCAGCGTGAGGACCTCCAGCTCCCGCACATACCGGGCCAGCACACGCGGAAACGCGCCGTAGCTGCGCGGGTGCGGATAACCCAACCCGTAACCCACCGCGTCGCCGTCGGTCTCGAACATGGCCAGAGGGTGGCGCATGATGCGGATGACGTCACGCTCGTCCATGGCGTGGTAGATGGCGCTGAAGCCGCCCGCGAGCTGAAGTTCGATGGCCAGGTCGATGCCCGTTTCCAGGTCGTTGGGGAGCCCCCGGTCGGCGGCGTAGTCCGCCAGCGTCTTCCCGTTGTACGACGGGTCGCTGGGAAGGATCCGGAACTGGATCCGTGAGATGTCGCTTCCCACCCGGTCGGTGGTGAAGATGAAGCGCATGTCCTCTTCCATGCGCGCACGGGTCTGGGGGTCGCGGACCCGCGCCGCGAAGGCCTCGGCACCGCCCGCCAGCGCCCACTGGGGGAAGAGGATGGAGGAGCCGGTGCTGGAGGCCGTGTAGGGATAGAGGTCGTGGGTGACGCTGAGTCCCGCTGCGTTGGCGGAATCGATCATGGCCAGCGTCTTCTCGCTCCACCCCCACTGCGCTGCGCCCGCCGCCTTGTGATGGTTGATCTGGGCGGGGATCTCCGCCTCGTGCGCGATGCGGATCACCTCCGCCACCGACGCCAGGAGCCCGCTGGCCTCGTTGCGCATGTGCGTGACGTAGATGCCCCCGTAGGCCGCCGCCACCTTCGCCAGCTCGATGATCTCCTCCGTTCTGGCGAAGTTGGCGGGCACGTACAGGAGCCCCGTGGAGAGGCCCATGGCCCCTTCCCGCATGGACTGCGCCACCAGCGCCTTCATCTCCTCCAGTTCGGCGGGCGTGGGGTCCCGATTCTCCAGCCCGATGACCCGTTTGCGGATCCAGGAGTGGCCCGCCCAGAAGATGACGTTGGGCGCCATCTCCAGGCTGGAGGCGAAGGCCTCCAGTGGCCACGGCTGGTCGCCGGAGTGGAGCGACGCGCTGATGGTGGTGATCCCCTGGCGCAGGAAGTTCTCGGCCAGCGGAAAGAGGGCGATGGTCTGTTGTACGTGCGCGTGGTTGTCGAAGAATCCCGGCGTCACCACGCGCCCGCCGGCGTCGATGACCATACGTGCCGAAGCGGGATCCAGCCGGGTCCGCGACACGCGCACGATGCGGCCGTCCGCCACCGCCACGTCCGCCTCGAAGCGCGGAGCACCGGTGCCGTCCACCACAGTACCCCCGGTGATGAGGACGTCGTAAGCCTGTGCGGCGGCGGGCGGGGCGGTGAGGAGCGCGCCCCCCAGCGCGACGGCCGCGACGGAGGGCACGGCGCTCCGGAGCGGCACCGGGCTCACCTGCGGCGCAGCAGGTAGAGGAGCCCCGCCAGGGCCAACCCCGCCACAGCCAGGAGCATCGTGTCCCGATCCGGTGACGTCGCCTCCCTGGTCTCCTCCGCCCTGGGTGGGCCCAGGATCTCCTGGTCGAGGTGGATGGCGCAGTACGCCGATCCCGCCCGGGCTTCGCGCCGGCAGCGCTCGCCCTTCCGAGTCGTTCCCTGGCATTGGGCCATGAAGTACCTCCCGTGGATGGCACGCCGCTCCCGGGCGCGCACGCACAACGTACGGTTGCGCGCGGCGCCGGACAAAGCGTCTGCTAGGAGCCTGTCCGAGTAAAGGAGTGGGCCGCGCACGTGGTGCGTTCGCGTGTTCAGCCAAGGAGCGCCGACGAGGCGTAGCAGCGCTACGGCGAGGAGGAGCGACGATGGATCAACCGCGAACCCACCATGTGCCCGTCCACATGCAGCACAGAGACCTCCAAGGTTGTGGGTTGGGCGCGGCACGGCCCCGCCTCCGTCGTTGGC
>WGEM01000552.1 GCA_015492755.1 Gemmatimonadota bacterium
CCGTCGTCGCTCCGCACGGCGGTTTCGGTGACGTGGACCCAGGCCCGCCGCCCATCGGGCCTCAGGAGACGGCAGTCCTCCTCGATGCGGTCTTCCTCCCCGAGTCGGATCCGTTCGAGGTGGACGGCGCAGGCGGCCCGGTCGTCGGTGTCGAAGAGCTCCAGGACGTCGAAGCCCTTCAGCCCTGCCGCGTCCCTCCCGCTGAGCTCCGCCAGCGCCGGGTTGGCCAGCGCGATGCGGCCGTCGGGATCCAGGTGCGCCAGGCCTACCCCGGCGTGGTCGAAGGTGCTGCGGAAGCGGAGCATAGCCTCCCGCAGCGCCTGCTCGGCGCGCGCCCGCCCCGAGATGTCGGTGGCCACCCCGATGACGCCCGCCACGCCGCCGTCGTCGTCGAAGGTGGGCACGTACGTCACGTCGTAGACGATGCCCTCCGTTTCCACGATGGCGCGCAGCGACTCCCCCTCCAGCGCCCTCTGAATGTACGTCGACGCTTCCGGATAGAGTTCGAATGCCGACTGACCCACGACTTCGTTGGGGGTCAGCCCGAGGCGGGCGAGGCCCGCTCCCTCCGAGAGGACGAAGCGCCCTTCGCGGTCCAGCACGAAGACGATGAGCGGCGCGTGCGAGACCACCGCCTCCAGTCGCTCCGCAGTGCGCGCGTGTTGTCGCTCCACTTTGCGGAGGAGCTCCGTCGCGGAATCCCGCTCCGCAATGAAGAGTGCCAGGGTAGGCCGTGGCTCCGGACCCGAGTAGCCGCCGAACGCCCGCCTCGCCCAGCGGAGGTAGCCCACCACCAGCGGCCAGACCAGGAGACCCGCCGCCACGCGCGCCGCCGCACCGGTGGATATCCTCGCCCGGTACGCGTCCCACCCGAGGACTCCAGTCCTGAAGATCAGGTCGTCCACGAGGAGGGCGGCCAGGAGGCCGACGCCGGGAGCGACCCACTGCGCCAGCGGCGCGCCGAGCCGGTTGGTGATGGCCTGATGCACCACGACGATGGTGGCGAGGCTCACGGCGAAGGCCACCACCGAGATGGCGGCGTCCCGCCCCGAGCGCTGGAGCACCACCGAGGCCGCATCCACCTCGACGTTGGTGAAGCCCCCGGGCAGGTCCAGGTGGACCATCTTCAGGAGTTCGATCCCCAGCATCACCAGGGAGACCACCAGCACCCCCAGCACGGACACGCGAGCAGCCCAGGTGCCGTTCACCTCGTAGAGCACGAGGATCGTGACGAGGATGGACGGGATGAGGACGATGTCGGAGAAGAGCACCCGGAGCCCGCCCACCTCCACGAACACCGGGAGCCAGGCCGTCGCCTGGAGGACCGCCACAAGTGCCGCAAGGCCCAGGAGAACCGGTGCCAACCCGGTCTTCCGGCTGAGCGCATGGACGCCCAGCATCCCGCCGGTCACCAGCAGGAGCTCGACGAGGAGGAGCAGAGCGTTCAGCGTCATACCGGAGCGGCCTGGATCGAGGGGGCCGATGAGGGGGACGGTAGACGCACCCTGCCCGGGCGGCAAGATGTCACCCGGAGGTGTGGCTCCCCCCTGCCGGGTCCGCGATTCAGCGCGCGGCGATGAAGGCGGCGATGATGGCGTCGATGTCGGCGGGGGTGTGCGCGGCGCTGACGCTACAGCGCAGGAGCGCCCGTCCGTTGGGTGTGGCCGGCGGGAGCATGAGGTTCACGTATACGCCCTGCTCCAGCAGGAGCCTTCGCCAGAAAGCCACGATTTCATCCGGGTCGTGGAAGATGGCCGCCACGACGGGAGAGACTTCGGGGCCCAGGGTGAACCCTGCCGAGCACAGTCCTGCGTGGAGGCGCTCGGCGTTGCTCCAGAGCCGCCGGCGCAGCTCCGGGCGGGCCTGCATCTGCCGGAGCGCCTCCCGGACGCCGGCGATCACCGCCGGCGACTGCGACGCAGTGAACATGTAGGCGCGGGCGCCGTAACGGACCATCTCCACTTCGTGGTGGCGCGAGACCAGGAAGCCGCCCACCCCGCCCAGGCTCTTGCTGAACGTACCCACCACGAAGTCCACC
>WGEM01000553.1 GCA_015492755.1 Gemmatimonadota bacterium
ACCCCACGGTGGGCGCCGCCATCCAGGGCCTCCCCAGCGTGCGCGCCTACCAGGCGGGTTACCGCTGGTTGTTCCGTTTCCGCCGGGGCGCCAGCCAGTTCGACCCCGGGTGTGCACCCGACGTCTGGCTGGACGGCGTCCGCGTGGTGCGGGCCGGGCAACCGCTGGACGAGTTCCTCTCGCTGAACACGGTGGAGGTGGAGGTGGTGGAGCTCTTCCCCAGCCCAAGCTCCATCCCGGCGGAGTACTCCAGCGGGGCCCTGTGCGCCATCGGCATCTGGACCAAGCGTGGAGGGTGAGGCGGCGCTGAGGCGCCGGCTCGAGACCGCCCGCCTGGCCGCCGATGCCGCTGCGGCGGTGCACCGCCGCGACGGGAGTCGCGTGGGGGTGGGCGCCGCCGCCACCAAGGGGCGCGCCGACTACGTCTCCAGCACCGACACCGAGGCGCAAGCGGCGGCACTGGCGGTCATCCGCGCCCACCATCCCCACGACGCGATCCTGGCCGAAGAGGAGGAAGGCTCGGTGGCGGAGCGCGTGCGCAACGCAGGCACGCGCCCCCTCTGGATCGTGGACCCGCTGGACGGCACCGCCAACTTCCTCCACGGTCACCCGCAGCACTGCGCTTCGGTGGCGCTGGCGGTGGAGGGCCGGGTGGTGGTGGGCGCGGTGACGTCCGCGCCCACCGCGGAGCGCTGGTGGGCCGCCGAGGGCGCGGGCGCCTTCAAGTGCGGCCGGCCCGTCCGGGTGTCGGAGCCCTGCACGCTGCGCGACGCGCTGGTGGGGACCGGCTTTCCCTTCAAGGCGCTGGACGTGCTCCCCCGCTACATGAGGGAGTTCGAGCGGGTGCTCCGGAGCGCCGCGGGCGTGCGACGCGCCGGCTCGGCGGCGCTGGACCTCTGCTACGTGGCGCAGGGCTCGCTGGACGTCTTCTGGGAAGACGTGCTCATGCCCTGGGACTTCGCCGCCGGGATCGTGCTCATCCGGGAGGCGGGCGGTGTCTTCCGCCGCCCCGACGGCCTCACCGAGCTGGAGCCCGGCGGCGTCCTGGCGGGAAACACGCCGGAGCTGGTGGACGCGCTGGTGGAGGTGCTGGCGGGAGGGTAGGCTTACCCGGCACGCTCCTCCGGGTCGAGGCGCGACAGCCGGAGCGCGTTGACGATGACCAGGAGCGACACACCCATGTCGCCGATGAGGACCGCCGCCACCAGCGGCACCACTCCGAAGGGAACACCCAGCGCCAGGAGCATCTTCACCCCGATGGCCACGGAGATGTTCTCCCGGATCACCGCCCTCGCCCGCGTGGAAAGCCGGCGGAGGTAGGCGAGTCGCGACAGGTCGTCTCCCATGAGGGCCACGTCCGCGGTCTCCAGCGCCGCGTCGGTTCCCGCTGCGCCCATGGCGATCCCCACCGTGGCCCGGGCCAGAGCCGGAGCATCGTTCACACCGTCGCCCACCATCGCCACGGGGCCCCAGCGCGATTCCAGCTCCTCCACCACCGCCACCTTCTCCTCGGGAAGGAGTCCCGCCCGCACCTCATCCACGCCCACCTCTCGGGCGATGAGCCGTGCCGCCTCCGGCATATCCCCGGTGAGCATGACCAGGTGGCGGATCCCCGTGCTTCGCAGAGCCGCCAGCGCCTCCCGGGCGCCGGGGCGCAGCGTGTCCCGAAGCACCAGCCACCCCAGAAGGCGGTCGTCGGCCCGCACCTCCACGCTGGTATGGCCGGGGCGGCGTGGCACACCCGCGTCGTCACGACTTCGCCCGACCCGGATTCTCTTTCCCTCGATGGTGGCCATCGCACCACGCCCGGGCTCGGAGACGAAGTCGGCCACGTCTGTGGGGACGGCAACGCCCTGCTCCTCCGCGTGTTCCACCACCGCGCGTGCAATGGGGTGTTCGGAGCGAGACTCCACCGCCGAGGCGAGGCGGAGTAACTCCCTCGCATCCACCCCGTGACGGGGCACCACCTCCACCACCTCCAGGTGCCCCACGGTGAGCGTGCCCGTCTTGTCCAGCGCGAGCGCCTCCACCGCCGACATGGCCTCCAGATAGACTCCCCCCTTGACCAGGACCCCGCGCCTTGCTCCGGCAGTGATCCCGCTGACGACGGCCACCGGAGTGGAGATCACCAGGGCACACGGGCATGCGATAACCAGGAGCGTCAGTCCGCGGACGAACCAGACTGTGAAGGGTGCGCCCCACAGGAGCGGAGGACCCACGATCACCAGCACCGCCGCCAGCGTCACCATCGGTGTGTAGACCCGGGCGAACCGTTCCACGAATCGCTCCGCGCGGCTCTTTCGCTTCTCTGCTTCCGTTACGAGGCGGGCGATCCGTGCCACGGTGCTCTCACCGGCCGGGCGGTCCACACGGATCTCCAGGTAACCCTCGTGGTTGATGGAGCCGGCAAAGGCGGGGTCCCCCGGTCCGAGATCCACCGGCAGCGACTCCCCGGTGACGGGTGATTGATCCACCGCTGAAGCGCCCGTAACCACCGTGCCATCGGCGGCGATCCGCTCCCCCGGCCGGACCACGATGACATCTCCGGGCCGGAGCTCTTCCGCGGCCACCACCACCTCCTCCCCGTCCTTCAACACCCGGGCCGAGTCCGGTGCGAGCTCCATCAGGGCTTCCACCGATCGATGCGCCCGGTCCGCCGCATAGCCCTCCAGGAGCTCCGCCAGAGAGAAGAGGAAGGCGATGGCCGCCCCTTCCATCACCTCCCCGATGGCGACGGCGCCCACGATGGCCACCGTCATGAGCACGTTCATGTCCAGGTTGCGGCGCACCGCCGCCCGAACCCCCTTCCCGAAGAAGTTGGAGCCGCCCGCGAGGGCGGCCGCGAGGAAGAGGAAATCCGCCAGATCGTAGACGTGGAGCGGGGCCCGAACCAGCTCCACCTCCGGGGCGACGAGCCGGGCCAGCGCGCCGGCCGCGAAGAGCGCCATGGAGAGGTACGTGCGGCGTGCCTTGCTCCCCCTCCAGATGCTCCCCCGCGCGGCGGCGCGTGCTTCCCGGCGACCCGCATCCGTGACCGCGGCGGGCACCGACGCGTATCCCAGCACTGCCAGCTCCCGGCGGACGCGCTCCGCACTCACCTCCGGCCGATGCCGCACCGCAAGCGAACGCCTGATGGGACTTCCCTCTACCTCCTCCACCCCGTCCAGGCGGGACAGGTGCGACCGGATCTTCTGGATGCAGCTCGGGCAGTCCATCTCCGGCACGCGGAGCTCCAGCGTCTGCAGCTCACCGGCGCGGTCCGGCGCCGGTGTGCGGCGCTCACTCACGGACATGCTCCAACCCCACCGCGAGCAGGGTCGTCGCGTGGTCGTCCGCAAGGCGGTAGAAAACCATCCGACCCGCCTTACGGTACCGGACGAGCCCCATCTGCCGGAGCTGCCTGAGCTGATGACTCAGAGCCGACTGGCTGATCCCGGTCACCACGGCAAGATCGCACACGCACAGCTCCTCCAGAGCCAGAGCTTCCAGGATCCGCAAACGCGTGGGGTTCGCCAGCGTCCGGAAGAGCTCCGCCAGGTCCTGGATCTCAGCGCCCCCCGCCTGCGACGCGCGCACGTGTTCCACCGCACCCCGGTGCACCGCTTCCACCTCGCAGTGCGGGTCCGCTGTGCCGGGAGACCGGCGCGCCGTCCGACCCCGAACCGTGGGGAGTGGTGCAGTGGCAGGCGCGGACTCGGGGCTGTACTTATATGAATTACTCTTCATATATTCATACTAATGAACCGACTGTGCCGGGCGCAACGGTGCGCTTCCGCCGCAGGTGGGGACCCGATCCCCGATCCGCGTGGGTTCACTCCCTCGTAGGATCTCCCTGCGGTTCAGGATCGCGGATCTTGTGCACGCTCTCCACGTTGCTGACCCAGACGAGCCCGTCCCCCCGCAGGCCGGTATGGGCACCCTGTCGGATGGCCTCGACCACCTGCGACGCCACGTCCTCTTCCGCCAGGATCTCCAGCCGGACACACTCCCGGAAGTCTGTGAGCGCCTCACGGCGAGATTCGCCGGCGTGCTCCACATGCCAGCGGTCCATTCCTGATGCGTCCAGCACCGTCATTCCCGGAAACCCCGGGATCGCCTCCAGCGCGAGCGCCACATCCTGGAGCTTCACGCGTTTGATCACCGCTCCGATGTACTTCATGTCATCCTCCGGATGGCGGGGCCGGGCGGTGGTGCCGCCCGGCCCCGTTCGTTGTCAGGTCTCCGTCCCGTCGAACCACACATAGAAGCTGGGCAGGAGGAGGAGTGTCAGGAGGGTGGAGGTGACCACACCACCCACCACCACTACCGCCAGCGGTCTCTGCACTTCTGAGCCGGCACCCGTGGAGAACAGAAGGGGAATCAGACCGAGGCTCGTCGACAGCGCCGTCATGAGCACCGGCCTCAGTCGAAGGTGCGCACCACGGCGGGCGGCGTCCTCCACGGACAGTCCCTCGCGCCGCCTCAGATCGATGATGTAACTCACCATGACGACGCCGTTCAGCACCGCCACGCCGAAGAGCGCGATGAACCCCACCGACGCAGGTACGGAGAGGTACTGCCCGCTCACCCAGAGGCCGACGATCCCACCGATGAGGGCGAACGGAATGTTGAGGATGATGAGCGACGCCATACGGAGCGAGTTGAAGCTGAAGTACAGCAGAAGGAAGATGAGTCCCACGGTGATGGGCACGATGATGGAGAGACGCCGCATCGCACGACGCTGGTTCTCGAACTGTCCGCCCCACTCCAGAATGTATCCGGACGGCAGATCCACCTGACGCGCCACCGCCTCCTGGGCTTCGGCCACGAACCCCCCCATGTCCCGGCCGCGCACATTCGCCTGAACGACGATGCGGCGCTGATTGAACTCGCGACTGATCTGCTTGGGCCCGATGATTTCGGTGAGGTCCGCCACCTGGCTGAGTGGGACCGTCGCACCCGTAGGCGTGGGAATGAGAATGGCGGAGATGGCATCCAGGTTCCTCCGGTAAGGCTCCTGAAGACGCACGAAGATGTCGAAGCGTCTCTGGCCCTCGAAAACCTGGCCGGCTTCCTCCCCTCCAACCGCCACCTCCACCACTTCCAGGACGTCGTCCACGTTGAGACCGTAGCGGGCGATGGCGTCACGACGTACACGCACCTGAAGCTGAGGTTGCCCGGCAACCTGCTCCGCCTGCACATCCGCGGCCCCTGGAATCCCCTGCACCACCCGCACGATTTCGTCGGCCTTCTGCCGAAGGACATCCAGGTCGTCCCCGAAGAGCTTGATGGCCAGTTGTGCTCGAACTCCGCTCAGCAGCTCGTCCACGCGGGTGGCGATGGGCTGAGAGAAGTTGAGGAGAACACCCGGGTATTCGGAGAGGCGCTCTTCCATCGCCTCCACCAGCTCGGCCTTGGTGTCGAAGCGCCATTCGCTCGGATCGGTGAGGCCCATGTAGATCTCCACGTTGTTCACCGGTTCCGGGTCTCCACCCACCTCGGCCCGACCGACCTTCGAGACGACCGTGGTGACTTCGTGCTCGCCGAATTCGTCGAGCACGATTCGCTCCAGCGTGTTGGCCGCCCGGATGGCTTCGTCGAGACCCGTACTGGGCGCCAGCGTCACCCTCAGCATCACCGACCCCTCTTCCAGCGCGGGCACGAACTCCGTGCCCAGGAAGGGGAAGAGTGAGAGGCTGCCAGCCAGAAGCGCCACGGCGCCCGCCGCCACCGCCTTCCGTCTGGCCAGCGCCCGGTCCAGCAGCGCCGTATACGGCCCGCGGAGCTTGCGCATGATCCACGTATCCTCCTCCGATCCCCCCCTGAGGAAGAACGAGGACAGCACCGGTATGACGGTGAGGCTGAACACGAGGGAGCCCAGCATGGCGAAGCTCATCGTGAAGGCCATGGGCTTGAAAAGCTTCCCTTCCACCCCTTCCAGCGTGAAGAGCGGGAGGAAAACCACGATGATGATGACGATGGCGAACACGATGGGGCGCCCCACCTCCTGCGCCGCGCGGAGGATGAGGTGCGCCCTGGGTTCCCTGGCCCCGTCTCCCGCCTCCCCAGCGGCTTCCGCGTGTTCCGCCTCGGAGAGGTGACGGAAGACGTTTTCGACCATCACCACGGCGCCGTCCACCATCATCCCGATGCCGATGGCGAGCCCGCCCAGCGACATGAGGTTGGCCGACATCCCGGCGAGGTCCATGAGCCAGAATGCCAGAAGGAGAGAGAGCGGGAGACTCGCCGTGACGATGAGGGCGCTCCGTACATTCCCCAGAAAGAGGAAGAGCACCGCCACCACGAGGATGCCGCCCACCAGGAGTGCCCCCTTGACCGTGTTCACCGCCCGCTGCACAAGGTCGGCCTGGTCGTAGAAGGGCACGACACGCACGCCCTCCGGAAGGATCCGGTTGATGGCCTCCACCTTCTCCTTCACACGGTCGATCATGACGGAGGTGTTCTCGCCGATGAGCTTCAGTACGATGCCCGAGACCACCTCGCCCTTTCCGTCCTTCAGGACCGCTCCGCGACGGATCTCGGGGCCCAGCGTCACCTCGCCCAGGTCGGCAACATAGATGGGTGTGCCCTCACCGCGCGTGTCCACGACGATGCGGCGTATATCCTCCAGATTCTCCGTGAGACCGATGCCCCGGACGAGGTACTCTTCCGACGCACGCACGATGTAGCTTCCGCCCACATTGCGGTTGTTGCGCCGGATCGCTTCCATGACCTCAGCGAGGGTCACGTCGTACTGGAGGAGTTTTCCGGGGTCCAGCCGCACCTGGAATTGTTTCACCTCGCCGCCGAATGAGAGCACCTCCGTGACGCCGGGGACCGTCCGGAGATTGAAGCGGACGATCCAGTCCTGAATCTCCCGCAGTTCCATGAGGCTGAGTCCCTCACCCTCCACCGTGTACTGATAGACCTGGCCCAAGCCGGTGGTGATGGGTCCCAGTGCGGGTTCGCCGAAGCCCTCGGGAATCTCCTCCCGCGCAGACTGCAGCCGCTCCAGCACGAGCTGCCGGGCGAAATAGATGTCCACGTCGTCTTCGAAATACACGAAGACCGCCGAAAGACCGAACATGGAGATGGAACGGACCTGCCGGATGCCCGGGAGGCCGTTCATCGCCACCTCCACGGGGTAGGTGACGAGCTTTTCCACCTCCTCGGGCGCCAGTCCCGGGGTCTCCGTGAAGACCTGAACGAGAACCGGCGTCACGTCCGGGAAAGCGTCGATGGGAAGGCGTCGCAGGGATCTGAAGCCGACGCCCACCACAAGAATGGCGAAGATACTCACCAGCAGGCGGTTCTTCAGAGAGAACGCGATGATACGGTCGATCACGGTGTCCTCCCCTTAGTGGTGGTCGCCGCCGAAGGACTCCTTCAGCAGCTCCGACTTCAGGTAAAAGGCCCCGCGAGCCACGACGGTGTCGCCGGCGGAAAGGCCGGAAAGAACGGTGAGGCGGCCGTCGGCCAGTCGCGGTCCCACAGACACCTCCCGCACCTCGAAGGTGAGCGGTTCACCGGGAACCGGGATGAACACCACGGTGCGGCCTTCCATCTGCTGGGCGGCCTCCTCGGGAATGGCCAGATCGCCACGCGGCTCGAGCCCGTGGATGACCGCCCGCACGAACATTCCGGGACGGAGTTCCCGGTCCGGGTTCCGCACCTCCACCCTGGCCTTGACCGTACGGGTCACAGAGTCCATCACCTGGCCCAGGTACGTCAGGGTCCCAGAGAACGTCCGGTCGGGGAAGGCGGCGGTGAGGATGTCCACGTCCATCCCTTCCCGAACCCGCGCGAGATCGCGGTCGTAGATGTCGAGGATCACCCAGAGGTTGGTGAGATCCGCCACGGTGAAGAGGTCATCCTCAGGTCCGACGATCTGTCCCGGCACCAGGTTGCGTTCCACCACCGTACCGCTGATGGGGGCGATGACGGTGTACAGACCCCGCACCGCCGTACTGTCCTCCACATGATCCAGAGCGCCCAGCGTCCGGTGCCGGGCCAGCGCCGCTTCGTACGCCGCCTTCGCCGCCTCAAACGCGGTGCGCGCTTCCAGCATCTCCTGTCGGGAGCTGATGCCTTGCTCGTAGAGGGCGAGTTCTCGCTCGTAGGTCTCTCTGGCGAGATCCAGCTCCGCGCGCGCCTGCACGTGTGCCGCCTCGGCTTCGCCGAGTTCCGGGCTCTCCAGCACCGCCAGAGCTTCGCCGCGCGCCACCCGATCTCCCAGATCTTTCAAGATCTGGACCACCCGGCCCTCTGCACGAGGTCCCACATGGGCTACCCGGTTCAGATCGAACCCCAGCACTCCGGTGGCCTCCAGTGTCTCATTGCGAACCTCGAGCACGGCGACGCGCTCGAGCTCCACAGCGGCTGCCGCCACCGAATCGAGCGAGACCACCTCCTCGGCGTGCTCGTCCTCTTCCAACGGAGTTTCACCCACCTCCGGGCTACCGCACCCGCCGAGAGCAGGGAGGAGCACGCCCACGGCCAGAAGTGTCCTCACGGGCCGCCCTCCAGCCCTCCGAACAAGGAATCCGACGGGCGGAAGAGCCCGCATCAGTCGCAACATCATCTCTATGTACACGGTCATTCTCCCCGTCAGCGTTGGGAAAGGCCGGCGGAAACCGTCGCCTGGAGCCTGGTCCATTCCAGGCGACGCTCCATCCACGAGTTCCAGTAATCCAGCTCCGCATCCAGCAGCGCGTTCCGCGTCAGCAGCACGGTGGGGAGGTCCATCTTCCCCGCCCTGTACGCCTCCTCGAGCATGGGGTGACTCTCCTCCACCGGCTCGAGGACCGTTCGCCTGGCCATACGTTCTTCCTGCGTGGCGCTGCGGTAGCGTTGCAGCGCATCCAGTACCTCGACGCGGATCCGCCACTCCAGTGCTTCACGGTTGCGCCGCGCCCGGTCCACCTCCGCCCGCACGGCGTCCGCTTCGCCCTGGTTACGATTCCACAGGGGGATTGAGAGCCCCACCCCCACACCGATCTTCTCGCTGCCCGGGCCCTCCAGACGGTCGAAGGGGATGCTCAGGCGCAGGTTCGGCAGCGCCTCGCGGTTCACGAGCCGCAGAAGGGATCGGTTCATCTCCACCTCCGCCGCGACACCGGCGAGATCGGGTCGCCGCTCCAGCGCCACCCGGGTGAGTGAGTCGGCGTCCAGCCCCTCCGGCTCCGGAGGGGACGCGCCCACACGCACCGCGAGGGCGGCATCGTCGGGGAGCGCGAGTATTCGCCTGAGCTCGAGGAAGGCGGACTCGGCCTCCCGCCGCAGCTCCATGACGCGAGCCTGCGCCCTGCCCGACTCCACCCGTGCCAGGTTCTCCTCCAGGCGGCTCACCTCTCCCGCTTCCCTCATCCGTTGCGCCGCATCCATGAGTCTGAGGTTGAGCTCCATGACCTCGGTGGCCACATCCAACTGCCGCTGCGCGGCCGCCGCACGGTAGAAGGCCTCGGCTGCCGCCTGGAGCGTGACACGCTCGGCGTCTCGGACCAGCGCGTCCGCGCGGGCGACATCCTCTCGTGCCACCGCCCTCCGCAGTCCTCTCTGGCCGGCCCACTCCACCTCCTGGCTCACTTCGCCTTCGTAGGCCTGCAGCGTTCGTCCGGCACCCACCTGCTCGCTCTCCAGGGAGAACTCGGGATTGAAGGGGAGCACGCCCGCGGGCGACCTCGCGCAACCGGCGCTGAGCTTGCAGCTCGGGATTCCGCTCCAGCGCCATTCGCAGCGCGTCGTCGAGCGTGAGGACCAGCGAATCGGGCCGATCGCCACCCACCGCCTGTCCGGCCGCCTCTTCGGCCAGGGAGGCGAGGCCGATCCCGGCCGCGACCGTGAGACACACGAGCCGCCACCAAGCTGCGCGACTCAACAGAAAGCTTCGTTGCATGACCATCCCTCGAGGCATGGAGAAACACCGGAACCCGGTCCACGGGCGTACCCGTGCTCCGGGGGGAGAGGTGAGGTTCCGCCGGGCGCGGATGCCCCCGGCGGATCACGAGTGAGGGGTCAGCCTCGAGGAGGGGTGCGGAGCGGCGGGGTCACGTGCTCGGAAGGTTCGAGCGCCGTACGGACACGGTGGCGTGTGACTTCCCTCCGGAACTCCAGCCCGGACGCGGGGACCACGGCGGGTCCGTGGGCGTGCGAGCAGTGATCCGGGCCTCGCACGTGCGTGTGCCCCGGCATGTCTTCCCGGGAACCGTGCGACGCACCGTCCTCGTGGGAGGCACCGTCGTCGGACGGGTGTCCGTCGGGATGCGTGCAGAGGAGTTCCACCGGCTCCGTGGCGTGCGGCGTCCGGCCCGTGACCGGGTGGACGGTGCACTCCGCGTGCTGTTGCAGCTCGGAGATGGACGCAAGCGCATCCTCGGCGGCCCCGGCGGTGAGTACCGCCAGGGCCCCCAGGGTCAGAAGCCTCCGGGAGGCGCCGCGCCGTGTGAGCCGGGGTGGGAACATGGTCCGAAAGCTACCCGAACTCATTCGCAACTCAACCCACCCGCCTCACCTCCCACTCCTTCCAGAGCGAGTAGGCGGCGGGGATGACCAGGAGGGTGAGTACGGTGGACGACAACATGCCGCCCACCATGGGCGCCGCGATACGCTTCATCACGTCCGCACCCGGTCCGTGCGCCCACAGGATGGGGAGGAGGCCCGCGGTGATGGCCGTCACCGTCATCATCTTCGGGCGCACCCGCTCCACCGCTCCGTACTCCACCGCCGCGTCCACATCCGCCCGCCCGCGCATCATGCCACGCTCCTTCCGGTGGCGGTAAGCCTGATCGAGATAGATGAGCATGATCACCCCCGTTTCGGCGGCGACGCCGGCCAGCGCGATGAACCCGATGGCCGTGGCCACACTCAGGTGATATCCCAGGAACCACATCAGCCACACGCCACCCACCAGCGAGAACGGCAGTGCAGCCATGATGAGGGAGGTCTCCATCAGGCTACCGAACTGCAGGTACAGGAGGAGGAAGATGATCCCGATGGTGACGGGGACCACGTAGGTGAGGCGTGCCTTGGCACGCTCCATCGCCTCGAACTGCCCGGACCAGACGAGCCGGTAGCCCGGCGGCATGGGCACCCTCCGCTCCACCTCAGCGGCGGCCTCCCGCACATACGAGCCGATGTCCCTGCCGCGAACATCGACGTAAACCAGGTTCACCAGCTCGGCATTCTCCGACTTGATCATGGGAGGGCCCTGCATCGCCCGGACCCGAGCAACCTCCCCGAGTCGGATGTGCGCGCCGGTTCTGGTGGGCACGCGGACAGCCGAGATGCGATCGGGGCGGTTGCGGAGTTCCCGCGGATAGCGCACCAGCACGCCGTATCGCTCCCGCCCCTCGATGACCTCGCCCGCCGGCATGCCGCCCACCGCCGCGCTGAACGCACGCTGGACGTCGCCTACCGTCAGGCCGTGCCGCGCCGCGGCGTGTCGGTCGACATCCACGTCGAGGTATCGGCCACCCATGACCCGCTCCGCAAACACCGAATTGGTCCCCGGAACCGACGCGAGCGCCTCTTCCAACGCGCGCCCCAGAGAATCCAGGACGGCGAGTTCCGGCCCGAACACCTTGATCCCCACCGGCGTCTTGATCCCCGTGGCCAGCATGTCGAGACGGTTCTTGATGGGCATGGACCACATGTTCGCCACGCCCGGGGTTCGGACCCGTGCATTGAACTCGGCCACGATGGAGTCATAGGTCACGCCCGGTCGCCACTCCTCCTCCGGCTTCAGGATCGCGATGGATTCGATCATGGCCATGGGCGCCATATCCGTGGCACTCTCCGCCCGACCGATCTTGCCGAGCACGGTGGCCACCTCCGGAACCGCAGCCATCGCGGCGTCCCGCTGCACGAGGATGGCCTTCGCCTGGGCCGTCCCGATGGCCGGCTGGAAGGACGGCATGTCCATGATGGAGCCCTCGTTGAGCGGCGGCATGAACTCACTCCCCAGATGCCGCCACGGGTACACGGTCGCCAGGAGAACAGCGGCCGCGATGGCGAGCGTCCACCAACGGTGGCGGAGCACGAGATGGATCATCGGTCGATAGACTGCCATCATGACGCGATTGAGCGGATTCTCGGATTCGGAGCGGACGCCGCGCCGGATGAAGATCCCCATGAGGACCGGAACCAAGGTGATGGAGAGGAGCGCCGCCGCAGCCATGGAGAGCGTCTTGGTCCACGCCAGCGGCTTGAAGAGCCGCCCTTCCTGCGCCTCCAGGGCAAAAACGGGGAGGAAGGAGAGCGTGATGAGCAGAAGCGACGTGAAGAGCGCGGGCCCCACCTCGGAGGCCGAACGCACCACCAGCTCCCAGTGGCGGGTCGCATCCCCGGGTCTCCCCTCACGCTCCATGTGCTTGTGAAGATTCTCCACCATCACGATGGCCGCGTCGATCATCGCACCGATGGCGATGGCGATGCCCCCCAGGCTCATGATGTTGGCACCGAGACCCAGGTACCGCATGGCGAGGAACGCCATGAGAATGCCCACGGGGAGGGTGAGGATCGCCACCAGCGCGCTCCGGGCGTGGAGGAGGAAGAGGAGCGTCACCAGTGCCACGATGAGCGACTCCTCCAGGAGCTTCTCCCGGAGTGTACGGATGGCCCCACGGATGAGGTGGGAACGATCATAGCCCACCACGAAACGAACGCCCTCCGGAAGCGCGGACTCCAGCTCACGCATGCGATCCGTCACGCGCTCGATGACCTCCAGAGGATTCTCTCCATAACGCATCACCACGAACCCCGTCACCACCTCACCACGACCGTCCAGATCCGCGATACCACGGCGGATCTCGGGCCCGAACCGGATCTCGGCCACATCACGAACGCGTACGGGTGTACCGTCGGGACCGACGGAAACGGGAACCTCGGCCACGTCGTCGAGGCCTTCGAACCGTCCCTGACTCCGCACCATGAACTCGCTGCCTCCGAGTTCCAGCACGCGCCCACCGACGTCCTGGTTGGAGCTCCGCAGGGCGCGCCACACCTGGTCCACGGAAACTCCGTGGGCCAGGAGCCGCTCGGGGTCCACCACCACCTGATACTGCCGCTGTACGCCGCCCAACGTGGCGATCTCCGCCACACCGGGGACCGCGGTGAGGCCCGGCTTCACCGTCCAGTCCTGGAGACTGCGTAGTTCGGCCAGGTCGAGGCGGCCGGTGGTGTCGGCCAGGATGTACTGCAGCACCCAACCCACGCCGGTGGCGTCCGGCCCCAGAGCGGTGCGGGCGCCCTCGGGGAGCTTGTCACGGATGCTGTTCAGGTACTCCAGCACACGGCTGCGCGCCCAGTACAGATCCGTCCCGTCGTCGAAGACCACGTACACGGCGGACAGTCCGAACTGGCTCACCCCCCGGACCCAGCGCGTGCCCGGAACTTTCAGCATTTCCGTGGAGAGCGGGTACGTCACCTGGTCCTCCACCAGGTCCGGCGACTGCCCCGGCCACTCGGTCATGACGATCACCTGGATGTCCGAAAGGTCGGGGATGGCGTCGACAGGCGTTCGCAGCATCGCCCAGCTGCCGCCCAGGGACAGCGCCAACGTGGCCAGAAGGACGAGGAACCGATTCCGGACCGACCAGGCGATGATTCGCGTCTGCATGGTCCTACCTCCCCTGCCCGGTGGCGTGAGAGGAGTCTGCCGCGGAGGTCCCGTCCATCTCCATGTCCATGCCGCGCATGTCCATGCCACCCATGTCCATGCCACCCATGTCACCCGCGCCCATCATGCTCATCATGCTCCGCATGACGGCGCCGATGTTGGCCTCTGCATCGATGAGATACTGGGCGGATGTGACCACCCTGTCCCCCACCTCCAACCCGTCCAGGATCCCGGCACA
>WGEM01000554.1 GCA_015492755.1 Gemmatimonadota bacterium
GCCCCCGCAGGGTGAGGCTGCCGTCCAGGACACCCGCCGACGTCTCGTCGCACGACGTCTCCAGACCGAGAATCCAGGGGCCGTCCCCGCGCACGGTTCCTCTCCCGCCCGCCGTCACCGCGAGGGCCCGCGGGTGGCGGCCCGTCGGACGCGCACCACCCGGGGCTCCAGTGTGGCGCCCACCATGGCGGGCACCCCCTCCACCCGCAGGGGCACGCGCCGCTCCTCCGCCGCGGACATACCCTCCAGCGAGGCCGCCGAGACGTACACACGGAGGCGTGCGGGCTCCACCGCCGTCACCAGGGAGCGGGGGCCGTCCAGATGGAGCGTCACCGCCGGTGGATCCACCTCCAGCGCGATGCCGTCCAGCGCCGTCTCCAGCGCCACCGGAAGGTCGGGGAGCGTCCTGGTGATGCGCTCCTCCACCCGAACCCCCAGCGCCACGGCGGGAGGAATCAGCTCGGCGCCGCCCAGACCGGTGGTATCCAGCGGGAGGGTTACGAGGCCGGATGCGCGCACACTCTCCAGATCGAAGGGCTCGGTGGGGAGCGAGTCCAGTCCCTCCACCCGGCTTCGCGCTCCGCGGACCCGCACCAGACGGGGCGTGATGGCCAGTGGGCTCACCAGCGCCAGATGCTCCGGGAGCGCCCCTCGCGTCCGTATCGCCACCGGCAAGGTGCGGGTGACGGCGGGCTCCAGGAAGATCCGTGCGGACGAGGGGGAGATGGACTCCACCCGGAGGCCCGAGCCCGGATCCAGAGCCACCCACTCACGGCGGAGCGTCACCACCGTATCCGGCGATGCCACCCGCCCCAGCGGGACGCGAAGCGACGTCCCGGTGCGCGCCAGCCGGATGATCTCCCGTGCGGGCCCGCCCAGTTGGATCTCCACCTCCTGGGGAGCGGGAGGGGCCGCAAGCGTCCACGCCGTGTCCTGAACATCCACCACCACGGGGACGCTGGGCAGCGACTCCTGGGAGCGGGGCTCGGTCTGGACCAGCGCCCAGAGGAAGACCGACAGCCCCAGCGCAGCGAGCTTCAGCCGCCAGTTCTCCAGCAGCGCGTGGAAGCCACTCCGGGCCATGGCTCAGGAGGCCAGAAGCCGGCGGATCTGCTCCTCGTTACCGGGCGAGTCCCACTGCGTCGCGCCGGCAACCTTCCGGTAGATGATCCCGTCCCGTCCGATGAGAAAGCTCTCGGGCACCCCGGTGGTCTGGTAGACCCGCTGGATGCTCCCGTCGGGGTTGTGGAGGATGGTGAAGGTGAGGTCCAGCTCCCGTGCGAACGCCTCCAGGTCCCCGCCGGGACGGCCGAAGGCGTCGGTCTGGCCGGCGGGCGCGTCGATGCTCACCGCCAGGATCTCGAAATCCTCACCCTCCAGCTTCTCGTAAAGCCGCTGCATGGAGGGCATCTCCTCCCGGCAGGGCGGACACCAGGTGGCCCAGATGTTGAGCAGCACCACCTTGCCGCGGTAGTCGGAGATGGACACCGGAGTGCCGTCCAACGCCAGCGCGGTGAAGTCGGGCGCCCGAGCGCCGGCGGTGACGGGGCGGTAACGCTCCCGCCCGATCCACGCCACCGCCACCAGCGTGGCCAGGCCCAGGACGGCCCATGAGTACGGAGAACGAATGAAGGCGCGCTTCACACCGAGTCGGGGGTTGAGATGTGACCCCGCCGGCGCGCGGCTCACGCCGGAGGGTACGGACTGCTACGACCCAGGTAGGCTAAGGTTCCCGCGGATTTCGCCGCCTTCCCACCGCCAGCCGCACCGGGTCACCGCGCCGGAGCTCCGTGTCCGCCGCCGGCTCCTGCTCCACCACGATCCCCTGATCGCGACCGAAGCGGAACACCTCGCGCACCTCCGTCACCACCAGACCGAGAGAATCCAGGAGTTGGCGTGCCTCCTCCTCCTCCAGGCCCAGCACCAGCGGCATCGTCACCGAGGGTGCGCCGGTGCTCACCACCATGGTGACCTCGGCGGGGAGCGGCAGCACCGAGTCCGCGGGTGGAATCGTCTCGATGACGCGCCCGCGGGGGACCTCGTCGGATTGGGCGGTGTCCACCACCCCACGGAACCCCGAGCTTTCCAGGAGGATGCGTCCGGCAGTCTCGTCCAGCCCGTCGATGTCGGGCACGGGCCGGAGCTGCGGCCCGGTGCTCACCGTCACGCTCACCGCCGTTCCCGGCCGGGCGAGCTGGCCCGGCAGCGGCGACTGGCCCGCGATGAGGGAGC
>WGEM01000555.1 GCA_015492755.1 Gemmatimonadota bacterium
AAGCGGAGGAGCGGATCCGCCACGAGCAGGCCGCAACAGATCATGGTGATGGCGAGGTAACCTCGGAGCAGTTTCACCGACCCAGCCGTCCGGGGTGGATGCGTCGCGCGCCGCCCAGGTGTGCGCGGGACGGCAAAGGCTAACCGGTTCGGGTGACCGCCATCAAGACGACAACCAGCGGGAGCGCCAGTGGAATACACTCATTACGGATACCGGCACGCCGTGGGCGCATACTTCCAGATGCCCACGTCCGACGCGAGGAGACTCCTCCCTTCGAACCTGCAACCGGTGGAGGTTCAGCACACGCGTAGCATCCTGGCGCTCACCTGCTTCGATTTCGTGGAGAGTGAGGTGGGTGCGTACCACGAGGTGGTGCTGGCCGTCGTGGTCCCCCCGCTGGTGGAGCCGGGTAAGCCCCTCCCGAAGGCGGCGTTCTTCCCGTTCATCGTGGGCACCACGACGGAGGCGTCGAGGCTCCACGCCATCGAGCGCTGGCACCTGCCCCACTACATGTCGGACCTCGAGATCGAGATGCACGAAGTGGGGAACCGGATGGATGTTTACGTCCGGGACAACGGAGCCCCGGTGCTGGACCTGAGCGTGACGAAGCACGACTTCCAGCCCGCCCGCAATCTCTACAACTCCTTCATGGTGGACGGCAACCGGAAGTTCAAGGCGAACATCTACATGGAGGCGCCCCACTCTGAGCACGAGGAGGAACAGGGCCGCCTCACGCTCTATGAGCATCCGATGACGGAAGGGCTCACCCTTGACGACATCGACATCTATCCCTTCCGGGAGCAGTGGTACCTGAAGGGACGGCAGACCTTCGAACCGCTCATCGAGCTCTGACTCCACAGCCGCCACGGCACGTCGCCCCGCGTCCATGAGCCGCCACCTCGTCATCTTCAACCCCGCCTCCGGCCGGGGGCGGGGCGCGCGGCGCATCGCGGACTACCGGGCGCTCCTCTCCGACGCACTCGATGACGTGACGTTCGTGCAGAGTGAGTACCCCGGACATGAGGCCGACCTGGCGGAGGAAGCGATCCAGGAAGGCTTCGACGTGATCGTGGCTGCGGGCGGCGACGGGACCTGGAGCCATGTGGCGGACCGCATCCTCAAGGTGGGCGTCGAGGGCGTCGCACTGGGGCTCCTACCCAACGGTACGGGCAACGACTTCGGCCGGAGCCTGGGGTACCACCCCACGCGTCAGCGGGATGCGGTACGGGTGCTCGCCGCCGACCATCGCCGTCGTGTGGACGTGGGTCGCCTGGAAACACCCTGCGCTCCGGAGCGCGACTCCGGAGACCCCGCGCCGCGCCACTTTCTGAACCTCCTGGGATTCGGCTTCGACATCGCCGTCATCGACGCCGCACGCGACGCACGCTTCCTCAAGGGCGAGCTCCTCTACAAGGTGACGGCGTTGCAGCAGCTCTTCCGCTACCCGGGCTTCGACGTCACCGTCGAAGCGGACGGTGTCGCCCCCCGGACAGGACACCATCTGATGCTCACGGTGTCCAACGGGTGTTTCTTCGGAGGGGGATTTCCCATCGCGCCCGGAGCGACGCTGAACGACGGACTCCTCCACACCTGCCGCATCGCCGACGCCGGAGCCTTCACCCGCCTGAAGCTCTTCCAGCTCGCCGAGCGCGGCCGGCATGTCCGGACGCCCCAGGTGGAGCTCCTGGATGCCGCAGAAGTCACCCTCAACTTCCCGGAGCCGCCGCGCTTCGAAGTGGACGGTGACGTCTTCGTCGCATCGGAGGAGGTCCTGCAGGCCCGCGTGATTCCCCGGGCTCTGGAGGTGGTGGCGCCCCCCGAGAGCACAGGGGCGCCGACGCAGTAACGTACGGTCGGACTGACGGTTACGGGTCTGTATCCAAGCCGTCGCGTGCCGCTCGAGCTCCAGCAGGCGCTCCTTCCACCGCAGTCCTCCACCGTACCCGGAGCCGTCCGTCCGCCCCCACCACCCGATGACAGGGCAGGAACACGGCCAGCGCGTCCGCTCCGTTGGTGCGGCCAACCACCCGCACCGCTCGGGGGGGCGATGGTGTGCGCCCCCTCGCCGTAGCTGCGCGTGGAGCCGTAGGGGATCTGGCGAAGGAGGTCCCACACCGCACGCTGGAACTCGGTTCCCACCAGACGCACGGGAATATCGAGCCGGCGCAGGAACCCGTCGAAAGTGGAATTCGGCAAGGTAGCGCGCGTCCTTACCCGTCCGGTCGCTCATGTGCTCCAGCGCGTGCGCCAGGCGGCGGGTCCGGAGGTACGCGTGGAAGGTTCGTCCGTGGTTGCGGCGAAACCATCGGCGCACACGCACGGGGTCCCACCCGTGGGGCATGGAGTTCGGCGTCGGTCCACCAGCGCGCCGGTTAGGACGCGTCGCGGCCCATGAAGGCCTGACGCATGAGTTCCTCGGGGGGTCGGGTCAGAGTTTCCATGGTACGCAAGGTGTCGGCTCCGCGCGGCTCCGTCCACCGGAAAATGGACGCCAAACCGGAACCCGGCGGCGGCCAGGAACGCTGTTGCGCGTTCAGGCGGTGGTATACCTTGCCGGTTGCGGGCACACTGCCCGCACCCCCCGTCCCCGCATGCCGAATCGCATGAGGACCCGCACCCGTGCACACTCGCCCACGATGTTGAGTCCGCTCCCCCTGGTGGGTCGCGCCCGGGAGCTGGCCGCTCTGGAGCGTCTCCTGGAACGCGAGGGGGACGCACCCGCTACGGTCATCGTGGCGGGCGAGGGCGGAGTGGGCAAATCCCGCCTGGTGGCCGAGTTCGCGGAGCGCGCGCGGCGCCGGGGATGGAGTGTGGCCCACGGGCGCGCCTACGCGGTGGAGGCGGGGGTGCCGTACGCCCCGTTCTCCGACGCGTTTCTCCCCCTCCTTCAGGAGCTTTCGCCGGAGCGTCTCACCGTGCTCTCCCGGGGCGGTGAGGCGGAACTCAGCTTCCTCTTCCCGGCGCTCGCGTCGGGAGAGCACGCCCCGCTCCACCCGAGCGTCGATCCGGAGGAGGCACGGACGCGACTACTGTGGAACTTCGCCGAGTTTCTCCGCAGTTACGCCCACCGCCATCCGCTGGCGGTGGTGCTGGAGGACCTTCACTGGGCGGACCCTTCGTCGCTTCATCTGCTTCACTTCCTGGCTCGCCAGCTGGGTGAGCAGCCGATCCTCCTGGTGGGCACCTACAACGACGACGAACGGGACTCGAACCCTCAGCTCGTCCAGACGGAGCGCTCGCTGGTGAGCCTCAAGGTGGCCGAGGTCCTTCGCCTGCAGCCGCTGACGAGGGACGAGGTGCGCGAACTTCTCTGCCGGACCTTCCCGGTGGACGCTTCGCTGGTGGCGCCCTTCGCGGAACGCCTGCACGAATGGACGAGAGGCAACCCCTTCTTCGTGGAGGAGGTGCTGAAGTCGCTGGACGCCTCAGGGAGGCTCCACGACGGAGGCGCCGCGTGGGTCGAGTTCGACCCGGAGACCGTCGGCATCCCCGCATCGGTGCGTGACGCGGTGGTGAGCCGCCTCGCCTTCCTGAGCGCCGAGGCCCGCCAGGTAGCGGAGGCGGCCGCCGTCATCGGAACCCACGCCAGTTTCCCGCTCCTCAGGGAGGTCACCGGGATGGACGAGGCTGAGCTCCTGGCCGGACTCGAGGAGCTCCGCAGCCACCGGATCGTGGTGGAGCGCCCGCGCCGCGATGAGGTGCTCTACGACTTCTCCCACCCGGTGGTCCGGCAGACGCTCTACACCGAACTGGGCGTGCAACGCACCCGCCTCATGCACGGCTCGGTGGCCGAAGCCATGGAGCGCCACTACGGAACGCATGCCATGGCGCACGTGGACGAGCTCGCGTACCACTACTCCAGGGCGGACGCGCGACACCTGCGCGGAAAGGCGGCTCGGTACCTCGCCGCCGCCGGCATGCGTGCGCTGGAGCGGCGCGCCGACCGCGAGGCGGTGCGGTACCTCCGGCGTGCCCTCGAACACCAGCGCCCGCAGGACGACCCCTCGGAGTATCGAAGCCTCGTGACGGCGCTCGCCCGCGCCCATCAGCACCTGGGAGACTACGAGGCGGCGGTGGAGCTCTGGTCGGCGGCGCTGCGGTCGCTGGATGACGGCGACCCTGAAGCCACGGCCATCCGCCGCACCCTGGGTATGGCGCACTACTGGTGCGGGCGGCACGGCGACGCACACGAGCAGTTCGACCGCGCGCTTGCCGAGGCGGAAGAGGTGGGTGACCACCACGAGGTGGTGAGGGTGCGGATCGCCAAGGCGCACTGCCTGCACGAAGTGGGGCAGGGGGCGGAGGCGCTCATGACACTGCTCCCTGCGCTCCCCCTCGCCGAACAGCTGGGCAGCGCGGAACTCCTTGCGCGGGTGCATCGCGCGCTCGGTCTGCTGTACGTGTGGCTGGGCCCGCCCCAGCAGGCCCGCCGGCACGGCGCCACGGCGGCGAAGCTCGCACGGCAAGTGGGGGACTTGAGCGCCGAATTCTGGGCGCTCTGGGGTCTGGCGGTGCTGGCGGGAATGAGCGGCGATACCCGGGAGATGGAGCGGCTCATCGGGGAGGTGAACGTACTCGCCGAGCGCGCCCGCTCTCCGGTCCTCCGCCTCTGGACCGCCGACATGGAGGTGGAACTCTACTACGGAAAGGGCGAGTGGGACCTGGGGCTCCGGGTGGGCCACCAGGCCATCGCGCTGGCCCGCCGCCTGAACCAGCGGGCATTGCTCCCCCGACTCCTGGTCTGGACGGCCCTGATCTACATCGGTCGCGGCCAGTTGGAAGAAGCACGTGTCCTCGTGGAGGAAGCCGCCGAGGCGGCGGGAGCGGACCGCTACCCCGCCGAGCCCGTGGATGTACACCAGGTCATGCCGGCCATCATCGGTCGCGCGCACTACCTGGTGGCCGCGGGCGCATACGAGGAAGCGATTGCTGCAGCCGAAACCGGCCTGGAGATCGCCGAAGGCACAGGCTATACGCTCTGGGCGATTCACCGACTGTTGCCCATTCTGGCGGAGGCGTGCCTCTGGGCGGAACAGATCGAAAAGGCGGAGAAGGTAGGTCGACGCATGCGCGAACATGCCCGCCGGCTGGATCACCGCCTGGGGTTTGCGTGGGCCGACGCCTGCGACGCGCTGGTGCGTTGGAAGAAGGGCGATCCCGCCGGAGCGGTGGATATGATGCGGCAGGCCGCCGAGGCGCTGGAGCGAATTCCGATGATCCCCTACGCCGCGCGCATACGACGTCAGATGGCGGCCAGGCTGCGCGATATCGGGGACTATGAAGGATCGGTCAGGGAACTCCGGGCGCTCCACGACACCTTCAGCCGGCTGGGCGCCGAGGTGGAGCTGGAAAAGACCCGGATCCAGATCCGGGAGATCGGCTATCGGCCGCCTCCCCGAGGTTCGGGAGAGGGCCTCCCGGGCCTCACGGAGCGGGAGATGGAGGTGGCCCGGAGGGTGGCGCAGCGGCTCTCCAACAAGGCCATCGCCAAGGAGCTGGGCATCTCTCCGAGAACCGTGTCCACACACCTCTCCAACATCTACCAGAAACTGGGAATCGGCTCCCGAGCCGAGCTCGCGGACCTCATCCTCGAGCACCAGGAGGTACCGCGCGACTGAGCCGGAAGCGCACCACCGACGGCCAACGTTCCTGCGCAGTGGGACGCGGCCAGCGGATGTGGGCGCACCGTGTTACGCGACCCGCACGAGACCCGACGTGAGGGTGAGCTCGTAGCGCTCCTGCGCAAGAATCCGGGCGTCCGCCTCGTCATGACTCACCAGGACGAGGGGGACGTCACGCTCGCGGCACCATGCGCGTACCGTATGTGCCACCTCCTCTCTCAGCGCCCGATCCAGCGCCGAGAAGGGCTCATCGAGCAGGAGGATCCGTGGGCGAGCCAGCAGCGCCCGCCCCAGTGCGACACGCTGTGCCTCTCCACCCGAGAGCCGCCGCGGACGTCGTTCCAGCAGCGCCTCGAGCCGCAGGAGCCCGGCGATCTCCTCCACCGCTTCGCCGTCCGCGCCCCCGTACGCCAGGTTCGCCCGGACATTGAGATGCGGGAAGAGGAGCACCTCCTGCGGCACCCACCCCACCCGACGGTGCCACGCGGGAAGGAACCACCCCCGCGCCGTGTCCAGCCAGGTCTCGCCGTGGACACGTACCACGCCCTCCGCTCGGCGCTCCACCCCTGCCAGGACGCGGACGAGGGTGCTCTTTCCGGAGCCGGACGGACCGAACACCGCGACGGCCGCCGCGTCGGTCCCCAGATCCAGTCTCAGCCGGACGGCGCCCAGCGGCACGGCCACCGACACCTCGAGACGCCTCGCGCGCGCACTGTCACCGCCCACCGCGATCCTCCAGTCTGACCCGCTGGCGCCGCGAGAGCAGCTCGTAGCCGGCCAGCGCCAGGAGCGAGATGGTTACCGACGCAGCAACCAACAGCCAGATGGCTCGCTCACCCCCGGGACTCTCCAGGAGGGTGTACACCGCCAGGGCGATGGTTCGCGTCTCGCCCTCCACATTGCCCGCCAGCACCACCGTGGCCCCGAATTCGCCCAGAGCCCGTGCGAACGCGAGTACCGCCCCGGCGACGATCCCGGGGAGGGCCAGCGGGAGGGTCACGCGGAGGAAGGTACGGCCAGGCGAGAGGCCCAGCGTCCACGACACCTCCTCGAAGTGCGGATCCACCGCTTCAAAGGCACCCCGCGCTGCCATGACGTAGAGGGGCGCACCCACCACCAACGCCGCCAACGCCGCGCCTGCCAGCGTGAAGGGGACGGGCAGTCCCATCCGGGCCAGTGCATTCCCCAGAGGACTGCCACTCCCCAGGGCGGTGAGAAGGAGGAACCCCGTCACCACCGGCGGGAGCACGAGTGGGATCATCACGACGGTGGAGAGCAGCGTCTTTCCACGAAACTCCCTGCGCGCCAGCACCCACCCCAGACACACGGCGGGGACGAAGCCCAGGAGCGTCGCCCAGAGCGCCACCACCAGAGAGCGGACGATGGCGCTCCGCACCGAGACGGTGGACGCTCCCGGGGAGGGCGGCGGTGACGCAGCGCGGATGGACGATCCCGCCTCCGGGTAGGGCACCGAGCCCGGCTCCGTGCCCGGTGCCGCAGGAACGAATCCCGCGGACCGGAGCACCGCCGCGGCCTCCGGCGTGGTGAGAGACGCCACGAACGACGCCGCCAGCTCCGGGGCGTCGGAGGTGCGGAGCGGCGCCGCCCAGTATCCCACAGGTCCATCCGGCCCTTCCAGCTCCATCGCTTCGCGTACCCTCGCCTCCGCCAGCACGTCCGTGCGGTAGACCACCGCCGCCGGCACCTCCCCTCGAGCCAGCCACTCCAGCGCGCCCCGGACGGATCCCGCCCGGACGACACGAGGCCGGAGCGCCTCCCAGACCCCGGCCCTTCGCAGCGCCGCCTCGGCGTAGCGGCCGGCCGGTACGTTCTCGCCCGCCAGCGCCACGCGCGGAAGGCCCAGGAGGTCCTGCGGGGTTACGAGGTCACGCTCCTCCTCCGCACGCACGGCCACCACCAGCGCGTTGCCGGCGAATCGGACGGCCCGGCTGGGCTCCACGCCGCCGCGCTCCTCCAGCCAGCGGATCCACGCCTCATCCGCCGAGAGGAAGACGTCGGCATCGGATCGGCGCACCGCTTGCTGCGCCAGACGGGAGGTGGCGTCCACCGAGACCCGCACCGGTACGCCGGAGGTGGCGCTCCAGCGTTCAGCCAGAGCCGGCGCTACATCCGCCAGGCTGGCGGCGGACAGGACCAGGAGCGTCGTGTCCGGGCGGGCCGCCACCGGCAGGTGCGGCGCCGGGGGTGCGGCCACTGCCGGACCGGCGAGCGCCAGCTGCCAACCCAGCAGCGCCACCAGTGCGCGCCTGGCGAGCGAGGCGCGCCGGGTGGCCCCGGCGC
>WGEM01000556.1 GCA_015492755.1 Gemmatimonadota bacterium
CCGCCGGAGGTGCGCCCGGAGAGCTTCGCCGCGCCCAGGATGGTGGAGGCGTCGGGGATGTCGCTGAAGGCGGTGCCCGAGGGCGCCCGGCCGTGGGGCTGCCGCCCGATGCGGCGGCTGTAGAAGAGCTGGTTCCGGCCGCCTGAGAGGGAGAAGTCGAAGACGCGGGCGTCCTCCACGAAGAAGGGCCGGCGCTCCTCGAAGAAGGTCTCGAACGCGGAGAGGTTGATGACCGCCGGGTCCGCCTCCACCTGCCCGAAGTCGGGGTTGAAGGTGGCGTCCAGCGTGAATGCGGAGCCCAGCCCGTAGCTCAGGTCCAGCCCCACGCGGCCGTCCAGCGCATTGCCGTCGAAGAAGGGATCGCCCGGCGTCGCCGGTCCGTTGTGCAGATTCGTCACGGCATACGGCAGGAGCTCCAGCCGCCGCGAGGGGCGCGTCACCCGCACGCCCTCCAGCCGCGCCATCTGGCTCACCCGCCCGCGCTTCAGCCGCGAGACCAGCGAGTAGTAACTCTGCTCGTTGGACGAGGTGCGGGAGCGGTAGAAGTTCACTCCCCACGTCTGCGGCTCGTCGGAGGCCTCGTAACGGATCTGCGAGAGGGGGATGCGCATCTCCACCGTCCACCCCTCGTCGTCCACCTGCACCGCCGAGGACCACACCGCGTCCCACGCCGGATCCATGCGAACGTCGTCGTAGAGGTAGACGTCGCCCTGCACGTTGGCGGCGCTCACCGCGAAGAGGTAGCCGGTGAGCCCGTCCAGGTTGGGGTCCACCTCGAAGACGAAGAGGTCGAAAGCGCCGTGAGAGTCCCGTCGCGTGAGGCGCCGCACGATTGTCTCCGGCTCCGGATCCCACATGCGCGCCGCCACCCAGATGGCCTCGTCACCGATGATGAGGCGCACCTCGGTGTCGTGCTCCGCCGGCGCCCCCTCCACCGGCTGCGCCTGGGTGAAGCCTGTGAAGACGCGGGCGTCCTCCCACTCCGCCTCGTCCAGGACGCCGTCGATTTCGATGGCGGGGAGCGGGAGGTCTGCGTTCAGGGGGTCGCGCGCCCCCAGCCCCGTGGTGTCCGCCGGGCCGGCAAGGTGCTCGGAGCCGGCAAGGTGCCCGGGTCCGGCGGGCGCACCCAGGAGCGACCCGGCGGTGAGCACCACCGCGGGAAGTCGGTGAATCATCGATGTATGCGTACGGTGTCGGTCGTCGTGGATGCCGCGGCCATCAGCGCGCCGCTCGCGCCTCCCACCACGCCTGCGCCGCGGGATGGAGCGGGATGGGTGCGTCGGGGAGCCGCGTCAGATCGATCTGGCGCGCCATCTCGTGCACCTGCTCAAGGGCGACACGCTCGCGGTCCAGAATGTTCAGAAGTGCCGTCACCACGTCGTCGGGAAGTGACTCGGTGGCCACGATCCAGTTGAGCACCACCACGGTGGGTACCGGCGCGTCGACGCCGCGGTACGCGCCCGCCGGAATCTCGCCGCGGGCGTAGTAGGGATGCTCCGCGCGGAGCCGCTCCGTGACTTCAGGCGCCACCGGCAGGAGACGCACGCCCGCGGTGGTGGTGGCCTCCAGCACCGCCGCCGCCGGATAGCCCACCGAGAAGATGGCGGCGTCGATGGCTCCGTCCCGCAGCGCCGACGCCGACTCGTTGAAGGAGAGGTACCGCGGCTCGATGTCGTCGTAGGTGAGCCCGTGAGCCTCCAGAATGTGCCGCGCCATCTGCTCGGTGCCGCTCCCAGCCGCCCCCACGCTCACACGGAGGCCCCGGAAGTCCGCCACCGACGCCGCCCGGCTCCCTCGCGGCACCAGGATGTGCGCCAGGTTCGGGTAGAGCGGCGCCACCGCCCGGAGCTGCGGCACCGGAGCGCTGAAGTCGCCTTCCCCGTGGTAGGCCTGGTAGGCGGTGACCGCCAGGGTGAACCCCAGGTCGATCTGGCCGGCGGCGAGGCGGTTCACGTTCTCCACCGAGCCGCCGCTCACCTCGGCGGTGTATCGGCGCGCGCTGTCAGCCAGCGAGAGCCGGCTGGCCAGGGCGCCGCCCAGCGGATAGTAGATCCCCCCGGTGCCTGCGGTGCCGATGGAGAGGAAGGCGAGCCCGCCCTCCCCACCGCCGCACCCCGTCAGGGTGAGCGTCAGGGCCGTCAGCGCCGGGGCGAGGGTCCGGGTGAGTCTGGGTGCGTTCATACGTCCGATGCGTGGGCGGGCCTGAAAAAGACAACCATCATCGCCGCCAGCCCAGTCCCCGCGCTCCAGAGGTGGGGGAGGAAGAGCCCCAGGCTCGCCGCCAGCAGGAGCGCCCGCTCCCACCCCACCAGCCGGCGCCGCGCGAATCCCATGAGCGCCGCCGCCAGCGCCGTCAGCCCCAGCGAGACCGCCGCGA
>WGEM01000557.1 GCA_015492755.1 Gemmatimonadota bacterium
AGCTCCTCCTGAGCCAGCGCGTGCCGGTACGCATCCTGGATGATGCGGTCCAGCGCCTCCTGGCGGAGCGCGGCTCCGAACCGGGACTCCACCACCTTCGAGGGCACCCGCCCCTTCCGGAAGCCCTTGAGCTTCATGCGCGAGGCCACGGCCTGGGCCGCTTTGCGTTCCTCCTCCTGAACCACGGAAGCGGGAACGGTGACGCTGAGCTTGCGGCGCCAGCGATCCTGTTCCTCCACGGTGATCCGGAGGCGAGAGGGGTCGAGGGTCATGCCGATGATGGGGTCCCGACGGGTTGGAGGGTCCTGCACGCTGCGAAGTGCGAAAGGGGGGACTCGAACCCCCACGGCACGAGGCCACGAGATCCTAAGTCTCGCGCGTCTACCAGTTCCGCCACTTTCGCGGGGATCGGTCCCGAACAAGATAAACCTGCCCGGGAACGCTGTTCAACGGCCAGGCCCGAAAAATTCCCGAAACTCCCATGCAGGGGGCCGAAAACCCGAGGGGCGCGGGCGGCTTCCGCCGCCCGCGCCCCTCCAGCTCCCGTCCTGCCGCCGGGCTCGGGAGACCGGCCCGCGCCACCGCCGCCCGGGCCCGGGGCAGGCCCGGCGCGCCGGGGCGGGTGGCCCGCCGGAGTGGCCTCAGCGGGGCATGCGGATGTTCACCACCCGGGTCACCCCCGCCGGATTCACCAGGTGGAGGGAGACGATCTCGCCCGGCTGGACGTCCTCCAGGGCGTCGCGCAGGTCCTGGGGCGTACGCACCTCGGCGTCGTTGACGGCCACCAGCTTCCAGTTCCGGTACAGCCCCAGATTCCTCCGGGCGGCGGCGCTGCCCCGCACCACCTCCGAGATGATGATCCCGCCCGCCTGGGGGTAGTCAAGCTGGCGGGCCAGCGCCTCGTCCAGCTCCTCCACGTTGAATCCGAGCTGCTCCTCGGCGTGCACCGCCCGCTCCGCGGTGCGGACGGGCCGGTTGTTGATGGGGGCTTCGTCCAGGCGCACCCGGACCTCTACGGGCCGCTTGTCGCGGTAGACCTCCAGCGTCACCTCATCTCCGGGGTGGCGCTCCGCGATGCGGGCCTGGAGCTCCGCCACGTAACCCACCGGCTCACCGTCGAGGGCCACGATCACGTCTTCGGGCTCCAGGCGCCCCTTCGCCGGCCCGTCGTCGCGGATCTCCTGCACCAGAACGCCCGAGACGTTGGGAAGCCCGTAGAGCTCGGCGTCCTCCGCCGCCACGTTCTCGATGGTCACCCCCAGGAGGGGCCGCCGCACCGACCCGTACTCGATGAGGTCCTGCATGATGCGGCGGGCAAGGTTGATGGGGATGGCGAAGCCGTACCCCTGATAGTACCCCGTGGAGGACGCGATGGCGGAGTTGATCCCCACCACCTTCCCCTCGAGGTTCACCATCGGCCCCCCGGAGTTTCCGGGGTTGATGACCGCGTCGGTCTGGATGAAGTCCTCGATGGCGAAGCCCGCCACCTCGGGATTCACCCGCTGCAGGTCACGGTTCAGGAGCCCCAGCGCCCGGCCCCGCGCGGAGACGATCCCCGCCGTCACGGTGTAGTCGAGCTGGGTGGAGGCACCGAAGCCCGGGTTGCCGATGGCCAGCACCCACTCTCCTACCCGCACCGCGTCGGAGTCCCCGAAGCTCATCACCGGGAGCTCCCCTTCGGCGTCGATCTTCACCACCGCCACGTCGGTGAACGGATCGTTCCCCACCAGCTCGGCGATGTAGTAGCGCCGGTCTGCCAGGTAGACCCGGATCTCGTCGGACCCCTCCACCACGTGGTTGTTGGTGAGGATGTACCCGTCGGCGGAGACGATGAAGCCGGATCCGCCGGCGATGTCTCCCTGCGAGGGGGGCGGCGTGGGGCCCTGGCCCTCCGGGATGTCGAAGAAGCGGCGGAAGGGCGCGGGAATCTCCTGCCGGTTCACGGCCCGGGCCGGACGCCGGCTCTCGATGCGCACCACCGCCGGCGTCACCACGTCGGCCAGCCGGACGAAGGCGTCGCTCAGGTCCCGGGCAGGCTGCACCGCGGTGGCCGGCACCTGGGCGTCCTCCCGGAGCACCGGCATGGCGTGGGAGACGCCCGTCCACCCCAGTCCGCTGGCGAGCCCCAGGCCGAAGAGGAAGGCGATGGCGGTGTAGAGCACGATCCGGACCTTCGCGCGGAGGGGATCATACATGGCTCTATATCCTGTTTGAGTGCTCGTGGTCGTGCGCCGCCGGACCCCGCGGCGCCTCCTCCGGAGGGCGGGCCCGGGTCCGGCGGACTCCTGCTCCTACTCCGGGGACACCGGGGTGGGTTCCGTCCCGCCCCGGTGCGGCCGGTGGGGTGCGGGGCGGCGGACCGCCGCCCCGCACCCGCTCACTTCTCCTCGTCGACGATCTCGTAGTCGGCCTCCACCACGTCGTCGTCGCCCGCCGCGGCGCCTGCGGTCTCGGCCGCCGGCTCTCCTTCGGCGGCGGGCTCCTCCTCCGCTTCCGGGGCCGCCTCGGCCGCCTGCGCCTGGTAGATCTCCTGGCC
>WGEM01000558.1 GCA_015492755.1 Gemmatimonadota bacterium
GGTCCCATCTGGCCGGCGAAGAGGCTCCGTACGTCGATGTTGTTCTGCTTCGGTCCCACGATCTTCAGCTCGATCTCGGGATGGTAGAGCGGGCCGAAGAAGGGGAAGCCCTGAATGTGATCCCAGTGGAAGTGGGTGAGGAAGATGTGGTAGGCGGCGGCGCCGTCCGCCAGGAGGTCCAGCCCCAGGAGGCGGAGACCCGAGCCGGCGTCGAAGATGAGGCGGGTCTCACCATGCCGCACCTCGAGGCACGTGGTATTCCCACCGTAGCGGGCGGTTCGCGGCCCCGGGCTGGGGATGGAGCCGCGCGTGCCCCAGCAGCGCACCGTCACGGAGGCGGTGCCGGTGGCGCCACTCCGGGCGGGAGACATGGATTCCTCGTGCGATGCCAACAGGACCCTCTCCGTCCGGGGCAGGTGATGGTTCGGGGGCTGTGTTCAATCTACATGGAGCCGACGGCGGGCCGCGAGGATTTCTCCTCGCAGTCCGCCGCGGTCCGCTCTCTTCACACCCTCCATTCGCCCTACTCGTTTCCTCCGCAGATCTGGTTCCCCGAGTTCACCGGCGTCGTGCCGAAGTCGGGTTCGGGATGATGCGCTTCGATGGTGGAGATCACCGTAGCCACGTGGCTGTCGCAGAGGACCGGGTTGTTCGTGATGGCGAAGGAACCCGACACGCTGGGTCCGGTGGGTGCCGCGGAGCCGATGTTCGCAAGACCCGCGATGCTGGTGAGCGCGGGGTTGGCGTCGACGAAGACGTTTGCCAGCGCCGACGTGACGCCTGCAACGTCGTCGAGGTTTGCGAGACCGGTGCTTCGCACCTCGAGGGTGCCACTCAGTGCTGAGAGTCCGGAGAGCGCAGACAGATCGGTGAGGGCGGGGAGGTTGAGGAGGACGAGGTCCGCCAGCGCGCTCACCGAGCTCATCCCGGTGAGCGCTGTGAGGAGGGGATTGTTAGAGACAATCACCTTGGTGCCCGAATTCAGCGCACCCAGCGTGCCCAGCTCAGCAAGCGCGTCGTTGCCGTCCACGCGGACCGTGTCTGCACCGGACAGGCTGGAGAGATTCCACCCCAGGAGCGCGTCGTTGTCGATGATGTCCAGCGTGCCGAACGACGGGCTGACTCCGATGTTGGTGAGCGCACTGAAGTCAAACCCGGTGAGGGAAGGATTCAATGTGACGGACACTGACTGCCCCACCGTCGTCAGCGCCGGGAAGGAGAGGCCGGCCAGTCCGGCGTTGCTGTCCACGACCACATCGATACCCACGGTGGCCAGCTTGGGCGCGTCGATGGAGAGCGTACCCCCGGTACCGTTCCCGACCAGCTTCACGCTCCAGCCCACCGAGGTGAGTTCGGGCAGACTCACCGTCTGGAGGACCGGGTTGCTGAGGAACTCCAGGTCGTCGTAGACGGTGGTGAGCTGCGGCGCTTCGAAGCTCTGGAGCTCCGGGTTCGCGTCGACGAATACCTGCTCTTCCACCATCGCCGGGTTGCCCGACGCCAGGGACACGGAGATGAGGCCCCAGTTCTCCTGGATCTCCAGGTCGTCGTCCACCCAGACCAGGCCCGGGACGGTGAGTGTCCAGCTGCTGGGGGTTTCCGAGCCGAAGTTGTTCTGGTAGATCCAGAAGTCCCAGCCCACCGAGAGATCCGTCGTGGTGGCGATCTGTACAGAGATGAGACCGTGGTTGTACGTGATCTCCAGGTCGTCACCGGTGGAGGCGAGGCCGGGAATGGAGATGGTCTCCAGGCCGAGATTGTCGGAGATCCACAGTTCGTCGCCCACGTTCAGTATGGACTCGGTGGCGAGCTCCACCGAGGTGAGACCCGTGTTTCCGTAGATTGCCACGTCGTCGTAAACCGAGCTGATCTGCGGAAAGCTCAGCGTAGAGTTGAAGATGTTATCGGAGATGATGATGTCGTCCCCGATGTCGGTGAGTGACGGGAACTCCATCGCTGGCAGGTTCTGGTTGCTTGAGAGCCACACATCGTCGGCCACCGAGGCCAGCACGGGGACGTCGAGGATCAGCTCCGCCAGGTTGCTGTAGAGGTAGAGGTCAAACCCGATATCGGTGAGGGCGGGAAACTCCGCCAGGGTGAACTCGGTCTGGTCCAGGTAGAGGTCGCCGCCGATCCACTCCAGATCGGGGAATGAAATCGAGGTGAGGAGGTCGTTCCCCCACCCGAAGTAGAGGTCGCCGCTGACGCTGGTCACGGCGCTCACCTCCAGCGTGGCCAGCGCCGGGTTCCCCCAGAACTCCAGGCCACCGAGCCCGGCGTACACCGCCTGAGGCCCCTGGGGCCGCTCCTCCGGCCCGGCCCGTCGCACCCGGGCGTCCAGCCCGTCCAGCGCGCCTCGCACGCGGCGGAGCGTGCCACCCCCGTCGGCTCCCTGCTGCCCGGCACGTGGCCGCTGGCGCTCGGCCTTGCGCGCCTCGCGCTCCGCGTCGCGCTGCGCCTGGAGCGCATCCCGCTCGGCGCTCATACGCTCCTGCAGGGCCTTCAGGCTGTCCTTGCGGGTCTGGACGCGTGCGCGGAGTTCCTGGACGCGCGTGTCCGGGTCGGGAAGCGGCGCGAGGGCCGCCCGGGGGTTCGAGGTGGTCGGAGCGCGGAGGCGCGAGGCGGAGCGTGCCCCGCCCAGGACGCGGCCGGCCCAGCGGCTGGGCTGCATGCCCGGCGCCGGCGAGGGCGGAGGGGGCGGCTCCACAAGGCAACCCTCGTAGCCCACGTCGGTGAGGTTGGGCGCCAGGACGGTGTGGAGGCGGTCGTTGTCGTAGACGTGGAAGTCGTCCCCGGTGCACTGCAACGCCGGCAAGTGGAGTTCCTCGAGCACGGTGTTCGCCGTACTTGTGAGGCCGCCCACCTCCACCGAGCCGGACACCATCATGAGGGCGGGGAAGCCCGCCACAGCCGCGCCGGCCTCGATGATGAGGCTGCCGCCGATCCCCTGGACGCTGGGAAGCATGCCGGTGCTGGAGAGCGCCGGGTTCTGGTAGAGCCAGACGTCGCCGCCCACCCAGACCAGGTTGGGGAAGAGGTCGGCGTCGTTGAAGACGTCGTTCATGCCGATGACCAGGTCGCCCTCGATGGCCTCCAGGTTGGAGAAGACGTCCAGATTCGTGAGGAGCGCGTTGTCCTCCACCCGGACGGAGCCGACCACGTGCCGGAGCGCCGCCGGCACGGGGCTCGGTGGCGAGGTGAGGCCGTCGTTGTTGAAGAAGACGACGTCGCCCATCACCAGCTCCAGGCCGCCGAGCCCGGTGATGTCGGTGAGCGCCGCGTTGTTCTCCACGCGCACGTCTCCCAGAACCGTCCAGATGGTCTGGAGACCGTCCAGATTGATGAGTCCGGTGGACTGGATGAGGAGCCGTCCGGTGACTGCACCGATACGGTTGGCGGCCACGTCGGCGGGCGTGAACTGGCCCGTCAGCGGCGCGTCGGTGACGATGAGATCGCCGGTGTGCAGCGCGAACACCATGACCACGACCGTATCCGCCACGCCGTCCATCTCTGCCGTCACCACGACGTCACCCGGCTCGATGATGCTCACGTCGCCCGAGCCGTCGGGGAGCGGTGTGATGGACAGGATCGAGGGGCTGGACGAGGTCCACGTGGGTACGCGGTGTGAGGCGGGGATGAGGTAGCCGTTGCGGTCCTTCGCCTCGTAGAGGGCTGTGGCCGTGTCGCCCTCCAGGGCACGCAGGGAGTCGGGTGTGGGTACGATGGCGCCCACCTCGGGGTCCCACTCCCATATCTCGATGGAGGCTGCCTTCTGGTCCACCGTGATCCAGATGGTATCGATCTGCGCCTCGACCTTCACTTCCACGGCGACGGATCCGTTCGCCACAGCCGTCACGGTGCCGTCGGCTGCCACGGTGGCGATGGTGGGATCCAGCGACGTGAAGGTAGCGGGGCGGCCGGGCAGCGGATTGCCCAGGGAATCGAAGGACTCCACCACGATCCTGATGGTGCCGTCGATGGCGTCGATGAGCGAGTCGGGGGGAGCCGAGAGCGCGATGGAATCCACCGGCGCCAGCGACATGAGGAAGTCCGCCTCGCCGGTGGGATTGTCGGCGTCCAGCGTCACCGTGACACTGAAGGGTACCGGGTTGCGGTCGCGCTGCTGCCCCGGCGTTACCACGTAGGTGCCGGCGAGGAGGCCGCCCACCTTGTAGCTGCCGTCACCGAGGCTGCGGGCGCTGCCCACCAGGCGCTCTCCGGTCTCGTCGTAGACCGAGACCAGGTAGTCGGCGCCGGGCTCGGCGGAGGTTGCCACGCCCTCCGCTCCACCGGAAGCTCCCTCGCCGGCCGCCACACCCGGGGCCCGGCTCGGGTCGGGGTCCTGCTTGATGACGCCGTGGATGTACGAGGTGACGGTGACGGGCACGATGAAGACCTTGCCGTTGAGCTCCAGCGCCAGCACGGAGCCGCCGTCGGCCTCGCTGGGCGCACGGCCTGTGATGCGCCCCTCGAAGCCCGAGCCGCTGGCGCCCAGCGTGGGCAGACTCCCCTGCCAGCGCGAGGACCTGAGCTCGGGGATCCGCCGGCCCAGCACGTCGTACGCTTCCAACGTGACGTCCAGGCTCTGGTCCACCTCCACCGCCAGGACCTCCGGCGTCACCACCAGCGAGTCCACCTCAGGCGTCAGCTCCAGTTCGATGAGCTCGCCCCGCGCGCCCAGCTCGAAGGTGTAGCGCGCGTCGCTCTCCAGCCTGAAACCCTCCGGCGCCGTGACGTCCACACGGTAGGTGCCGGGGAGGAGTCGACTGAAGAGGGCCTCACCCGCCTCGTCGGTGTGGGTGCTGTCCACCACCGCGCCTCCGGCGTCGGTGAGGCGCGCCTTCACGCCGGGTACCGGCGCGCCGTAGCCGGTGGCGGCCACGATCTCGATGGAGCCCAGCGTGGGTTCGAAGGCCAGCAGTGCCTGGCCGCTCCGGGTCTCGATGCGCACCTGCCCGGCGATCACCTCACGAGGCACCTCCGTCTCCAGCGCGTCGCGACTCACCGACCGTACCGTGGTCTCCACCGTGCCCGCGTCGGTGGGCCACACCACCCGGTTGTTGGCGGGGATGATCCAGTCGAAGCCCTGGCCCAGGATCCGCACCGTCTCGCCCGGCACGGGATCGGCGGGGTCGAAGCCGGTGACGCTCACCGCCGGCGGCGAGGAGAGACTCCCCGTGGGCCGGAACGCCGGGTCTGCCGCCCCGTCCAGCCCCGGGAGCGGCGCGCCCGGAGCCTCACCACTCGCCGGCACCACCATCAGCCCCGAGCCCGTGGGCGCGATGAGCCAGCGGCCGTTGGCGCTCCAGGTGGGCCGGCCCCGCACGCTCGTGAGGAGCGCCTCCGAAGATCCCTCCACGAAGAGGTCGCCCTCCTCCACGTACGCCACCCGGCCCGACGGCGAGCGCGCCGGGAGCGCAGCATCGCCGCCCGCCACCGTCTGCCGGTTCGCTCCATCGGCGCCCACGCGTTGCACGCTCCCGCCACCCACCAGGAGTGTGCCCTCGTCGTCCCACACCGGCGTCGTGCCCTCCGGGCCCGCCGTGGGGTGCGTCCCGTCGTCGTTGGCGAAGTAGACCCGACCGCTCCGCTCCACCGCCAGCTTCGTGCCGTCGGGCGAGACGCTGGGCCAGGCCCCCTCCACCAGCGCGACCGCCGAACCCGCCAGGCGCACCGCGCCCCCGGACACGTAGTAGAGCCGCGCCCCGTCGGGGCTCCACGCCGGCGCGCTCGCAGCGTCCCCCCGTGGTTCCGGTGTACCATCCACGGCACCCCGAACCTTGAGGGCACCTCCCTCCACGTACGCCAGCTCGCCCGCCACCACGTACACCCACGCCCCGGCCTGCAGCCCCGTGGGCGTCGTCACCGTCACCTGGGCGAGTCCGTCCGCCACCGCCTGCACGGACCCTTCATTCACCGTCGCCACGTCGGCCGCAGTCGAGGCCCACGCCACCGGCACACCGGGAATCGCGTTGCCCTGCGCATCCTGGAC
>WGEM01000559.1 GCA_015492755.1 Gemmatimonadota bacterium
AATCCGCGGCGACCGCAGGCCGGCGCGCGCCCATTCCGGCATCCGCGCGTCCCACATGGCCATGGACGTGGTGATCGCACGCTACTGCGCGCCCATCTCGGCATCAAGACGTCCCATCCAGACATGGACAGCGTTTCGGTGCGCGGAGTGGGGTGGGGCCGGGATGCGGTGCGTTCGTCGCCGCTGGGCCGTCTGGCGTCGCACCTCCCGGCCGCGGCGCGCCGCTCCCTCCTCCTGAAGCCTCTTTCCCCCGGTTTCGCCGCCTCACGCCATCCCTGAGCGCCACCAGACCCACCCTTATCTTTCGGTGTGTCTTCGGTATACCTGCTTCCTCCCGCCCTCACCTCGTCCCAGGAGACCCGCGCCATGATCCTCGCGCCCCACCTCACACTCCTCCGCGAGTCCTCGCCCGCGAGAAGGTGCGCACCGCCCGGGCGCTGGAGCGTCTGCCCCTGATCCGTGCCTCCATGGCCCGGGGCGAGCTCTCCTTCTCGCAGGTGCGGGCCCTCACCCGTGTGGCGGAGCCGGAGAATGAGGCCGATCTGCTGGAGCTGGCCCGGGGGCTCCCTGCCGCCCAGATCGAGCGCATGGTGCGGGCCTGGAGGCTGGGGAGCCGGCAGGCGGAAGAAGCGCGTGAGGAGCGGAGGCATCAGGAGCGCTGCCTCTCGCTGGTGCCGGACCACGACGGGATGGTGGTGGTGCGGGGCCGGCTCACGCCCGAGGCCGGCGCGCTCCTGATGCGGGCGGTGGAGGCGGCGGCCGATGCGCTCTACCGCAGGGGGCACGTGCCGGGTGAGGGGAAGCGTTGGCGCCACGCGCTGGAGAGGGAAGCGGAGGCCAGACGCCGTCGTGCCGATGCGCTGGCGCTGCTGGCGGAGCGGGCGCTGGCGGCGGGCTTCGGGGCGGAGGACGGCGCGCCGGTGAGCGGCAGCCGTGCCGAGCGCTACCAGGTGCTGCTGCATGTGGACGCAGAGACGCTGGCGGAGGGCCCGGAAGGAGCGGGCCGCTCGGAGCTGGAGGAGGGCACACGCGTTTCCGCGGAAACGTCGCGGCGCGTCTCGTGCGATGCGGCGGTGGTGCGGATCGAGCACGACGCGCGGGGAAGCGTCGTGGGTGCGGGCAGGCGGAGGCGCACCGTTTCGCCGGCGCTCAGGCGTGCGCTGGAGGCCAGGGACCGGGGGTGCCGCTTTCCGGGGTGTGGACTCCGCTTCACCGACGCGCATCACGTGACGCACTGGGCGGACGGAGGGGAGACGAGTCTGGCCAACCTGGTGCTTCTGTGCCGGCATCATCACCGGCTGGTGCACGAGGGCGGGTGGAGCGTGGAGTGGTGGGGCGAGGGCCGGCCGGCGTTTTTCGACCCGCGGGGTGGTGTGCACTTCGAGGGGCGGTGGGAGCCGCCGGAGCTCCCCGAAGACCCGGTGGGCGCGCTGGAGGCGGAGCACCGCGCCCGGGGGATCGAGCCCGACTGGCGCACGCTGGGCCCCCGCTGGCGGAGGCTGGAAGACGCCCCCGACGAGCTCTACTTCCGCGCCATGGAGGCGGTGGGGTGAGGTCCGTTCCCGGCCTGCGCGTCGCCCGTCACGCCCCGGAACGGCGCGCGTGGCATATTCGGAATGATCCGCCGCGCGTTCTCGAAGTAGACCTTCCGCAGCACCTCATCCGGCAGACGCATCCCGTACAGCTTCCAGAACGCATGATAGTCGCGGTAATAGTCGAAGTACTCGTCCTCCGTCTCGAAGACGCGCCAGTAGTACGGGTACTCGTCGGGCTGGAAGGAGTCTTTCCCGAATAAAATGCGATCTGCGTACCGCTCGAAGAACTTTCGCGCGGTGCGCGGCTGGCGGCCCAGGTCGTACAGGATGGCGCCTACCTCCGCATACACGTTGGGGAAGCGATCGAAGAGCGCCCCCAGCCGCGCCAGGTCGTTGGCGTACCAGCTCATGTGGGCCAGGATCCATGTCGTCTCGGGGTGCCTGGCGATCATCCGGTCGCGCTCCGCCATGAGCTCGTCGAAGGTGGGGAAGCGGGAGCGGTCGTTGAGCTGCCGGTTGGGGAAGATGGCCATCTCCAGCCACCGCTCGTTGTTGTAGTCGTGGGGCTGGAAGAACTCCGCGGGATCGCCGGTGTGAATGAAGACCGGCACGCCCAGACGCCCGGCGGTTTTCCACACCATGTCCAGCTCGGGATCGTCCAGCGCCAGGCGGGTCCCGTCGGTCTTCGTGTAGAAGAGCCCGAATCCCTTGCTGATCTCGCCGATGCCCACGGCGCCCGCCGCCACATCGCGCTCGAGCTGTGCGGCGATCTCAGCGCCGGAGCCGGGGCCAACCTCACGGAGGTTCAGCGTCGTGAAGAATACGAACCGGTGGCCGAGACCCATGGAGCGCACGGTCTCGATCTGGCTGGTGAGGCGCTCGCCCTGACTCCCGCGGGCCTGCACCATCACGCCGATGTTCAGTCGGTCCATGGCCTCAACCACCCGGCGCACGTTGGCGGTGTCGTTCAGGAGCGGCGGATGTCCGTGCACGTCCACCACGGGATACTTCGCTCGCGGCACGGGGTGCTCGGGCACCTTGAGCGTGGACCGAGGCTTGTATTCGGTGATGCTGGGCGGAGGCACGGTGGGCTCGCGGTTGCGCCGCCGGTTCTGGGCGTCGGCGTCCGCGGGCACGCTGAGCAGCACCGCGGCGACCGCCGCCAGCGGCGCCACGCCGCGCCGGGATCCGCGCATCATATTCGCCATCATCTCCAGAATCTCACTCGGCCCCCGCCTGAATCTCCGCCGCCACCGCCTGGGCCTCATCCAGCGCGCGCAGGAGGTTCCCGCTCCAGATCTTCGCGATCTCGTCCTCAGTATATCCGCGGCGAACCAGCTCCAGCGTCACGTTGAAGGTCTCCGAGGCATCGTCCCAGCCTTCCACGCCGCCGCCCCCGTCGAAATCGGAGCTGATACCCACGTGGTCGATGCCGATGAGGTTCACCAGGTAGTCGATGTGATCCACGAAGTCGGACACGTTCACGTCGGGAGCGCGGGCGTTCACTTCGGCCATCCGCGGCTCCGCCGCGGCCTGCACCGCGCGGAATCCCTCCATGTACCGTTCGCGGTCGGCGGGAGCCATGGTGAAGAGCGTCCGCCGGTCCACCATCTCGAACCCCATCTCCTCGGCGACGGACCGGGAGACCGAGTCCCGGGCCTCCCGGTGCGCGCGGGCCTTCTCCGGGTTCACGTAGCTCCGGAAGGCCACCGTCTGCACCACGCCTCCGTTCTCCTTGAGGCGGATGAGCTGCTCGTCGTCCAGGTTGCGGCTCACGTCGCCCAGCGCCCTCGCGGCGGAATGGGATGCGATGACCGGGGCCCGGGAGAGCTCCATGGCCTGCATGTTCGCCTCCTTCGAGGGGTGCGAGATGTCCACCAGGATCCCCAGGCGGTTCATCTCGGCGATGGCCTGGCGGCCCAGCTCGCTGAGTCCCCCGTGGAGCCAGACGCCGTCGCGCTCGCCGGTGTTGGAGTCGGCGAACTGGCTGTGCCCGTTGTGCGCCAGCGAGATGTAGCGCGCGCCCAGCTCGTAGAACTTCTCGATGTTGGAGAGGTCGGTGCCCAGCGAGTAGGCGTTCTCCACGCCGATCATGGCCACCTTCCGGCCCTCCGCCACGATGCGGCGCACGTCGTCGGAGGTGAGGGCCAGCCCGATGCGATCCGGCGCGATCTCCTCGGTGAGCCGATGGATGGCCTGGAACTTCTCCAGCGCCTGCCGGTGGGCGCGGCGGTAGCCCTCCTCGTTGAGCTCGCCCTGGCCCACGTACACGATGAACCACGCCACGTCCAGGCCCCCCTCCTCCATCTTGGGGAGCGTCACCTGCGTGGGCAGGTCCATGGTGTAGTTCCGCTCGGCGGTGAAGTTGGCGGGGTTGATGTCGTCGTGGGTGTCCAGCGTGATGACCCGCTCGTGGATGGCGCGGGCTCGGGCCTCCAGATCGGCCTCATTCTCCGTGCTGGCGTTGGACGCCGTGCAGGCGGACATGGCCAGGAGGCAGAGTCCGACGGGGGCGACTCGGGAGCGGAGGATCGGATCCGTGAATCTGCGCATGCGTAGCGGTGTCCCGGTTGGAGACTCGAAGAGGGGACGTAAGGTAGGGGCGGCGTGCCGCCTCTCGCGAGGGAGGATCGGCTAGGGGCGCTTCCCGCTCAGTGGGGTGACGGAGGGGTCAAGTACCTTCAGAACCTCTGGAAGGAGGAGCGAGGCAATGAGGCGATGCCCCTCCACCGTGGGATGCACATGGTCGATGAAGAGTCGCCGCGCCGTGCTGATGTCGAGTTTCTCCCGGAACGGTCCCCGAAGGTCCACGAGAGGTACACCCCTGCGTGTGGCAACACGAGCGATGCGGCTCTGGAGCTCAGCGGTAATCCGGTGGGCCTGCACATCCAGCGACACGGCACGCTCCAGCGCCGCCACCCCCTCCGTCCGTCTTTGGGCGGCCAGGAGGAGTAGCCCGCGCTGATAATGCAGGAGGGCGTTCCCCGGGGCGTAGCCAAGCGCTTCCTCCAGGCTAAAGATGGCATCGGCAAGGTTGCCGGCCTGAAGATGCTGTTCCGCGTGGGCCTGAAGGCTATCCACAAGGCGCGCGATGGGTGGGGGATTCAGCTCCGCATGGAGGATCGGTGGGATGAGGAGATTAGGCTCGGGCAGTATGAGGATCACGGGAATTCCCTGGGCACGCGCAGCCCCGACCAGGCGTTCGAGGTTCTCTTCGTACCGACCCCCAGCGACGGCGCGGTCTTCCGCGGTCAGGGCGCGCCGCGCGCTGCGGCGGACGGTGGCGGGACTGTAGACGAACGTGGATCTGGCTCGAAGCCGGGCGGTGGCCTCGTCCATGGCCTCGGAGGGATTGCGCATCCTGCTCACCAGGTGGTCCGCCCAACTGTACAGCGCGGAGCGAGTCAGGAGGGCCCGGTGAAGCGCCCAGATCCGGCCGGCTGCGCCCTGGAGATCCGAGGGACCGCGGAGTGTCTCGTTATGGCCCGACATCACCACGAGGAGGTCCGGGTCCAGCCTTCCCACCGTGCGTGCCACGGCAGCCACGCGCTCGCTATCCCACCCCGGTGAGGCGAGGTTGACCACCTCGATCTCATCGGGAGTCAGATCCAGGCGGTCGGCGATCTCCTCTCGGAGCACTGCAGGGAATGCATCCTCCGAGCCCACATAGAGGCCGAAGGCGGCAGAACCGCCGAGGGCCACGATGCGCCGCGTGCCTGCGGGTTTGGGATAGGCGAGGCGGGCCGGACGAAACGTGGGCAGGAGGTACACGGTCCCGTCGTCTGATCGTTCCAGGACCCGGAGCTCGCTCCCGGGACCGGTCCACTCCCGCGGCACCACCCAAACGCTGTCACGGAGCACCAGGGGGAAGAAATCCTCCCGCGTGGCCTCGGCGTGGCGAAGTACCGCTCCCGCAGCCGGAAAACCCACGGTGGCGCGCACACCCAGATCCAGCAGGGCGAGGAGCACGAACGGCGTCATCAAAGCAATGACGCGCGCACCAACGCCTGATGCGTGCCCGACCGGATCAGTCACGCCCCTTCACCACCCGAATGTTGTTCACCACAAGCACGTCAAGCCCGCTGTGTTGAAAGGTGCGCCAGGCGTCGGCAGGGCTGTTGACCACAGGCTCACCTCGAAGATTGAAGCTGGTGTTGATGAGCACGGGTGTGCCGGTGCACGCTCCGAACGATTCCAGCAGATGGTGCAGGAGCGGACGACTTCGGCCAGACGCAGTTTGCACCCGACCGGTGCCGAAGTGATCCGCGGCCGGTACCGACGGGCGAACCTCGTTTCGCCAGGGGAGAACCACCTGCATAAAGCGCGCCGGGTGGGATTTCTCGAACCCCGGAGGGCCATCGAAGTACTCCGCCGCCGACTCCTCAGGCAGCACCGGCGCGAATGGGCGAAACGGCTCCCGGAACTTCACCTTCCGATTGAGCATGTCCTTCATTCGGGACATACGCGGGTCCGCCAGAATGCTGCGATTGCCCAGAGCCCGCGGGCCCCACTCGGCGCGGCCCTGCATCAAGCCCACGACGCGACCCGAACACAGGTCGTCGGTCACTCTCTCGACAAGGCGATCCTCGTCCAGTTCTTCGCCGCGTGCACCAGCGGACTCCAGGACCGCTCGGAACTCGGAAGTTTCTGCCCGAAAACCGAGACAAGCGTTCTCCATGGTGTAGACTCGCTCTCTGCCCAGCACTTCGCACCAGGCCCAGAGCGCCGCTCCCAGCGCGCCACCCGCATCGCCTGCAGCCGGCTGTACGAAGAGCTCCTTGACGGGTGTCTCACGAAGGATTCGTCCGATGGCGGCGCTGTTATGCATCACGCCGCCTGCCAGACAGAGGGAGCGCCGGCCGGTGGTGCTCATCGCATGGCGAGCCATGGCCAGCAGGCAGTCCTCCGTCACCTTCTGAATCGATGCCGCCACGTCTGCGAACCGCTGGCTCTCTTTCAGCGTCTGGGAAGACACCTCTGAGGCATTCTCCATGCCCTTCACCACGAACGGCGTTCCCGGGCGGCGAGGAGGTCCAAAAAGCGTGATAAAGCGGTCACTGTATGCGCGCGCCACCGAGTGTTCGTACTCCAGATACTGCATGTCGAGCCGGAAGCTGCCGTCGGCCTCGATCCGGATGATGTTTCGGACCTCCTCCTCATACCGGGGTGAGCCGAAGGGGGCCATGCCCATCACCTTGTATTCGCCTTCGTTCACCTCAAAGCCGAGAAAGGCGGTAAAGGTGGAGTAGAGGAGTCCCAGAGAGTGAGGGAATCGGATTTCTCCTAACCTGCGTATGGATGCCGCCGCACGTTCGCCGTTCCGCTCCGCGACTCCGTAGGTGGTGGTCGACCATGCTCCCACGCCATCGGCAGTCACTACGGCGGCCTCTCCGAAGGGGGAGCAGTGGAACGCGGATGCCGCATGCGCGTGATGATGGTCGGCGAACAGAATACGACTCCGAGGGACTCCGAGTTCATCGCGGATGAGATCGCGGATCCACAGCTTTTCGTCGAACCAACTGCTCAGAGCTTCCGTGCATGCCCTCCATGAGCGTGGATAGCTCCAGAGCGCCGAGGTAAGGATCCGATCGAATTTGCGGAAGGGCTTCTCGTAGAACACGACGTAATCCAGGTCCCCGGCCGTGATCCCGGCGGTGTCGAGACAGAATCGGATGGCCTGCCTCGGAAACCCCGGATCGTGTTTGACGCGGGAGAAACGCTCTTCGGCAGAGGCTGCCAGCAGAAACCCGTCCCTCAGGATTGCTGCCGCAGCGTCGTGATAGTGGCAGGATATGCCAAGGATGTGCATGGCGGGGTCAGTACTGGCGGCGGGCGTCGTCGACGAGAGCTGCCGCTCGCACCGTCGGTTCAGCCCACCCCGACTCCGCCATCCCGTGGGGTGCTCGACGCGAGACCTTCATGACCAGAGCGAAGGGGGTCATGAACAGGAAGTAGACACAGGCCAGCATGAGGCGCCCCTGGAAGAACCCCAACCTGTAGAAGGCGGCACGCACGCCTCCGGACTGCGCCTGGGTTGGAATGCTCCGAGGTGCCCCCGTAGACCGGGAGCCGAAGATCCGCATGAGCCGGCCATGGGTTCGTGCCGCGAGGACGCATGCCACACCCACAACGAGAAATGCCCTCCAGCCGTGGAGGTTCAGAATCCACAGCACCGTACCCCAAACCAGGGGAGCCCAGAGGAGCTCCGTCACGGTGCCCGGCTCCCGCCGGGCGTGAGGGCCGGATGTAGCCCCCAGACTGTATGCCAGGACGGCGATCAAGAACGTTGTCAGGATACGGAGCACGGACGGCATACCGTCTAGGTTCACTCAGAAGAGAGCGTAAAGAACGGGGGCCAGCGCCGATCCCTGCGCCACGAGGAGGAAGAGGCCGAAGAGGACCAGAATCAGCACGAGTGGCGTGAGCCACCATCGCCGCATCCGCCCGAAGAACGAGAGGAGTTCTCGAGCGGTATCGATCTTGGCCAGCAATCTCTGAAGTCCACCCATCGGATCCCGAACCGGAAGGACTTTTGCCTGGCGGTCCTCTGAGAGTCCGGTGCGCAGCGGGCGGACGGACCAGAGCGCCACGCGAATCATTATAGATGATCCAGTGGGGGCGTGCCAATTTCCGCAGGCGGACCGAGCGGGAGGTACGAGGCGTCTTCCGGACCGGCGGGCTCCTGTAACGACGGATCCGGCGCTAGCTTCCGGGCATGAACACGCTCGAAATCATCATCTGGGTGGCCATCGGTATCGGCTTCCTGGCGCTCATCGCCTACGTGGCGCGCCATGCGCGGACCGACGAGGGAAATGACTGAAGGGGGGCCGCTCGTCTGCAGGCGCGAGGCCTTCGGGCTGCCGCGGGAACTCCACTACTTCAACTGCGCCTACATGGGCCCGCTGCCGCGGGCGGCGGAGGCTGCGGGGATCGAGGCCATCGGCAGGAAGGTGGTGCCCACCCGCATCAAGCCGCCCGACGACTTCTGGACCACCAGCGACGCGGTGCGCCGGCGCTTTGCCCGCCTCATCGGCGTGGACGAGGCGCAGAGGGTGGCCATTCAGCCCGGCGTGTCGTACGGCGTGGCGTGCGTGGCGCGTAACGTGCGGGTAGAACGCGGCCAGAACATCGTTCTCACGCACGAACAGTTCCCCGGCAACGTCTACGCCTGGCGGCGCCTGGCGGCGGAGGCGGGCGCGGAGGTGCGCATGCCCGGGCCACCGGAGGCGGCGGGCACGGGGCGACCCGGTGGCACAGCCATAGAGGGGCGCGGTGGCGCCTGGAACGAGCGCCTCCTGGAGGCCATCGACGCGCGCACCGCGGTGGTCTCGGTGCCGCACGTGCACTGGACCGACGGCACCCGCTTCGATCTCGAGGCCATCGGCGCGCGGTGCCGCGAGGTGGGCGCGGTCTTGGTGGTGGACGGCACGCAGTCCATCGGCGCGCTCCCCTTCCGGCAGGAGCGGGTGGGAGCCGACGCCGTCATCTGCGCCGCGTACAAGTGGCTGCTGGGCCCGTACTCGGTGTCCTTCGCTTACTTCGGCCCCCGCTTCGACGACGGCGTGCCGCTGGAGGAGACGTGGATCGCCCGCAAGGGGAGCCGCGACTTCCAGCACCTGGTGCACTATCAGGACGAGTATGAGCCCGGAGCGGTGCGCTACGACGTCTC
>WGEM01000560.1 GCA_015492755.1 Gemmatimonadota bacterium
CAGCTGGGGCTCGCCTTCCAGCTTGCGGAGGCGGCGGATGGAACCGGCGGCCACCTGGGTGCGGACCCGCCGGAGTTCATCCTCGGTGGGCCCCTCTTCGGCGAGTCGGCGGATCTCGTCCAGGACGGCGCGTTCCACCTCCGCGGCGGTGTGCGGCGCGCGGGGGGTCGCATCGATCTGAAGGAGTTGGGGGAACCGGCTTCCGGGCCCCAGGGACGCGAACACGCCGCCCGCGATGCGGTCTTCCAGGATGAGGCGTCGATACAGGCGCGAGGTCCGCCCGCCGGTGAGGAGGGAGGCGAGCACCGCCAGCGCGGGGCCATCGTCGCTCACGCTGGAGGGAACGTGCCATCCCATGCGCACCGCCGGCTCGGCGTCCCACGTCACCTCGATCCGCCGGGTGCCCCGCTGCTCCGGTTCTCTCGCCAGCACCGGAGGGGGCGTCTCCCCTCTCGGGATCTCCGAGAGATAGCGCCGTGCCAGGCGTTCCACCTCGTCGGGATCGATGGCGCCCACGATGGCCACGACGGCGTTGGCGGCGCCGTAGTAGCGGCGGTAGTAGTCCTCCACGTCCCGTCGCCGCAACGTCTCGAGGTCCGACATGTACCCCACCACCGGCCCGCCGTACGGGTGCATGAGGAACGCGGTGGCCAGGTGCTGCTCGTAGAGCGTACCTCCCGGGCTGGCGTCGATCCGCATCCGACGCTCCTCCATCACCACGTCACGCTCGGTGTAGAACTCCCGGAACACCGGGTTCCGGAAGCGGTCCGCCTCCAGCACGAACCAGAGTTCGATCCGGTTGGCGGGAAGCTGTACGAAGTAGGTGGTGGCCTCGGAGGTGGTGGTGGCGTTGAGCCCCCGGGCGCCGGCCCGGGTGAGGATGCGGTCGAACTCGTTGCTCACCACGTAGACCCGCGCACTGTCCTCCAGCGCGTCGATGCGGGCATCCAGCGCACGTACACGTGCGGTGTCGCCGGCGGCGCGGGCCAGCAGGAGGGTGTCGTGTATGGCGTCCATGCGCGCGAAGAGCGCGCGTTCGGCGTCCACATTGCGGGTCCCGATGGAGGTGGTCCCCTTGAAGAGCATGTGCTCCAGGAGGTGCGCCGTGCCGGTGGTTCCCAGGTGCTCGTTCACGCCACCCACGCCGTAGCGAACCACGAACGACACCACCGGAGCACCTTCCCGGGGGAGCGCCAGGATCCGCAGGCCGTTCTCGAGAACGATCTCGCGCACCGGGAGGTCGAGTCCGGGGCTGGCGGAGTGCGCCGGGGGCGTCTGGGCGGTGGCCGTCGCCCCCCAGGCGGCCGCCGCGACGGCGAGTGCCCATCCCCTCGCCACCCGCGTCTCGCGGCAGGGTCCCCAGCGCCGTCTCACGCGTCCTCCGGCTGGCACCTGGGGCAGTGGAAGGCCGAGCGGCCGCCGAAGACGATGCGCCGCACGGCAGCGCCGCACGCCGGGCAAGGCAGGCCGTCGCGCCCGTAGACCCGTAGCGCCGGGGCGAAACGGCCCGGAGCGCCGTCGGTGTTCCGATAGTCGCGTATGGTGGTTCCTCCCGCCTCGATGGCGGCGCGCAACACGCGCACCAGTGCCTCGTGGAGGGCGTACGCACGCTCCGGTGCCACGTTACGGGCGGGCGTCCGGGGATGCAGCCCCGCCAGGTGGAGCGCCTCGTTGGCGTAGATGTTCCCCACGCCGGCGATGCGGCGCTGGTCCAAGAGCCAGCTCCGGAGGGGCGCCCGCGAGCGCGCCAGCGCCGCCGCCAGCTCCTCCGGCCGGTAGGCGGGGTCCAGCGGCTCCGGGCCCAGCGCCGCGGAGCGGGCCGCCCACGCGTCGGCGTCCAGGACCTCCCACCGGCCAAACCGCCGGACGTCGTCGTAGACCAGCCGACCCCCGTCGTCCAGCTCCAGCACAAGCGCCACGTGGCGCGGTGACGGGTGGGGGTCGGGGAGGAGCCGGCCGGTCATCCCCAGGTTCACCACCACCACCGAGCCGCCGTCCAGTGGCAGGACGACGTTCTTCCCGCGCCGCAGCACCTCCCGCACGCGGCGGTGGCGCACTGCGGCGGCGAACGACCGCGCGGGGACGGTGAGCACGTCGTTTCGTCGCACCCGCACGCGGGTGACGATCCGTCCGGGGAGGTGCGGCCGCAGCCCCCGGACGATGGTCTCGACTTCCGGGAGTTCAGGCATGGACCCGCCGGTCCTCCCGCCGCGCGGGGCTCCTCACGTTCGGGCCAGGCGCTCCCGTTCCCGCCAACCGATGTCGCGGCGGAAGAAGGCGCCTTCGAATCGGATGAGCGATGCGCCCTCGCGGCTGGCGTCCGCCGCCTCGGAGAAGGTGTCCGCCACCGCGGTGACCGCCAGGACGCGTCCTCCGGACGTCACCAGGCCACCGCCGTCGGTGCGCCGCGTGCCGGCGTGGAAGACCATCCGGCCCTCCCCCTCCACCTCCGGCGGAATCGTGATCTCCTTCCCCTTCTCGTAGCTGCCGGGGTACCCTGCCGACGCCACCACGGTGGTCACCGCGGCGCCCGGTCCGGTGCGGGCCTCGCCCCCTTCGATGCGGCCGCCCTCCGCGATGGCCCGCATGGGTTCCAGGAGCCTCTCGGAGAGCAGCGGGAGGACCGCCTGCGTCTCGGGGTCGCCGAAGCGGCAGTTGAATTCCACCACCTTCAGCCCCTCATCGGTGCACATGAGCCCCGCGTACAGGAGGCCGCGGAAGGAGGCGCCGTCGGCGGCCAGCGCCCGGAGGGTGGGCTCGATGATCCGGGCCCGCGCCTCCTGCATCCGATCCGACGTGGCGATGGAGACGGGGGTGTAGGCGCCCATCCCGCCCGTGTTGGGACCCCGGTCACCTTCGCCCACCCGTTTGTGGTCCTGCGAGGCGGGAAGCAGGAGCGCCCGCTCGCCGTCGGTGAGGGCGAAGATGGAGAGTTCCTCTCCTTCCATGAACTCCTCCACCACCACCTCCCGGCCTGCCTCTCCGAAGGCGCCCTCGCCCAGCATGGCCCGCAGCGCGGCGCGCGCCTCCTCCACCGTGGGGCACACCACCGCGCCCTTTCCGGCGGCGGAGTCGTGGGTGGCGGCACACGGCGCGCCGGTGGTGGTGAAAGCCTCGGGCCTCGCCGCCGGAAAGGGCGCGGTGGTGTGCCCCACGGTGGAGGAGGCGCGCGCCGCGCTGCGGGCCATG
>WGEM01000561.1 GCA_015492755.1 Gemmatimonadota bacterium
ATATCGAGCAGGGCGGTGAGGCGAAGCGGCACTTCCACGGGCTCCCCTCCCCTGCGGCGGGGATGCTCCTGGCCTCGTACTACCCCTTCAGCCAGACCCCCTTCTTCCAGACGCATCTGGCCGACCTGCCGTGGCCGCAGATCTTTGGCGTCTCCATGGTGCTGCTGGGTGTGCTCATGGTGAGCCACGTGCCCTACGCCAGGGTGCCGAAGATCGGGCTCCGGACGCCGCGCGGACTTCTGAACACCGCCTTCGTGCTGGCGTGCCTCTTCGCCGCGCTGACGGTGCCCCGGTATTACTTTTTCGGATTCCTCCTCCTCTACGTCTCGTGGGGGCTGCTGAAATCGGTGCTCATGGGCCTGCTGGACCGCCTGCCGGGCGGCGATCCGCTCCTGGACGAGGACGAGGACGACTTCGGTGACCGGGCCGAGGTCCGCACCCTCGAGTACCAAGACGTGCACCCCGCCGTCCGGCGGCGGGGACCGATGCCCTGACGAGTCGACACCCTATCCGTGGAGTACCCGACGTGAGTTCGTATCGCATCGAGGTCCGCGTCACACCGCGCCCCGGGATCCTGGATCCCCAGGGCAAGGCCGTCCACCATGCCCTTCATTCGCTGGGCTGGGAGGGTGTGAAGGACGTACGTGTGGGCAAGGTGCTGGACATCGAGCTGGAAGCCCCGTCCGCCGAAGAGGCCATGGCCGCGGTGGACGCCATGTGCCGGAAGATCCTGGCGAACCCCGTCACCGAGGACTACCGGATCACGCTGGCGTCGGAGGAGGCGGTGGGCGCATGAGGGTGGCGGTGATCACCTTTCCCGGCTCCAACTGCGACTACGATCTGTACAAAGCGGTGCAGCTGGTGGGTGGACGTCCGGAGTTCGTGTGGCACCGGGAGCGAACGCTGGATGGGTTTGACGCCGTGATGCTCCCGGGCGGCTTCTCCTACGGGGACTACCTGCGGGCAGGCGCCATCGCGCGCATCAGTCCCGTCATGGAAGCCGTGGCGGAGTTCGCCCGGCGGGGCGGCCCGGTCCTGGGCATCTGCAACGGATTTCAGATCCTCTGTGAGGCGGGACTCCTCCCGGGCGCGCTGGTGCGCAATGCGTCGCTGAAGTTCGAGAGCCGGGACGTCCACCTCCGGGTCGAACGCACCGACACGCCCTTCACCGGCGACTACGCCGCCGGGCAGATCCTGCGCATCCCCATCGCCCACGGCGAAGGCAACTACGAGGCCGATCCCGAGACGCTGAAACGCATCGAGGGCGAGGGACTGGTGGTTTTCCGGTACGTGGACGCCGAGGGGCGGGTCACCGAAGTGGCGAATCCCAACGGATCCTGGCACAACATCGCGGGCCTGGTGAATGAAGCGGGCAACGTGCTGGGGATGATGCCCCATCCCGAGCGCGCGGTGGAGCGCCTCCTGGGATCCACCGGCGGGCTGGGCGTCTTCACCTCACTGCTCCACAGCCTGGCTGGGAGCGCGCCCGCCGGCTGAGTTCCCTGACGACGGCACATCCGCACACACATATGAGCGACGCAACCACCACGAATCCCGAGGTCCGACCCCGGCCGGGCGATCCGGAGATCACGCCCGAGCTGGTGGCGGAGCACGGTCTCAGCCCCGAGGAATACGAACGCATCGTGAAGATCCTGGGGCGGGCGCCCACCTTCACCGAGCTGGGTGTCTTCAGCGCCATGTGGTCGGAGCACTGTGGCTACAAGAACTCCAAGCGGATGCTCCGTCTCCTCCCCACCGACGCGCCCTGGGTGATTCAGGGTCCCGGGGAGAACGCCGGCGTCATCGACGTGGGCGAGGGGTACGCGCTGGCCTTCAAGATCGAGTCGCACAACCACCCCAGCGCGGTGGAACCGTACCAGGGCGCCGCCACCGGCGTGGGCGGCATCCTGCGCGACATCTTCACCATGGGCGCCCGGCCCGTGGCGGTGCTGGACTCACTGCGCTTCGGCGATCTGGACTCGCCGCGGGTGCGCTACCTCTTCGACGGGGTGGTGAAGGGCATCGGCGACTACGGGAACTGTGTGGGGATCCCCAACATCGGCGGCGAGACCGTCTTCGACCGCGGGTACGAGGGCAACCCCATCGTCAATGCCATGTGCCTGGGCCTCATGAAGCGCGAGGAGCTCATCACCGCCACCGCTTCCGGAGAGGGGAACCCTCTCATGGCTGTGGGGGCGCGCACCGGCCGTGACGGAATTCACGGCGCCACCTTCGCCAGCGAGGAGCTGAGCGAGGACTCCGACGAGGCCTCCCGCCCCCAGGTGCAGGTGGGGGATCCCTTCACCGAAAAGCTTCTCCTGGAAGCGAGCCTGGAGCTCATCGCCAGCGGCGCCATCGTGGGGATCCAGGACATGGGCGCGGCGGGGATCACCTCTTCGGCCTCGGAGATGGCGGGCCGCGGCGGGAGCGGCGTGGAGCTGGAGATGTCCGCCGTGCCGGTGCGGGAGGAGGGGATGACACCCTACGAGATCCTCCTCTCCGAGTCGCAGGAGCGCATGCTGGTGGTGGCGAAGCGCGGCCGGGAAGACGAGGTGCGGCGCATCCTGGAGAAGTGGGAGCTGGAGGCGGAGGTCATCGGACGGGTCACCTCCGACGGCCGGTTCCGGGTGCTGGAGCACGGTGTGCCGGTGGCGGACATTCCGGCGCTTCCGCTCACCGAGGGCTGCCCCACGTACGAGCGGGAAGGCGTGGAGAGCAAGGAGATCCGCGCGCTGCGCGAGACGGACCTGAGTGAGCATCTCATCCCCCGTGGTGACCTCACGCCCACCTTCCTCCTGATGATGGGTTCGCCGAACCTCGCCTCCAAGCGGTGGGTCTATCACCAGTACGACTCCACGGTGCGGACCAACACGGTGGTGCGCCCCGGCGGCGACGCCGGCGTGATCCGCATCCGCGGCACCAAGCGGGGGGTGGCCGCCACCACCGATTGCAACGGACGCTACGTGTACCTGGAGCCGCGTACCGGAGCCATGATCGCGGTGGCGGAGGCGGCCAGGAACGTGGCGTGCGTGGGGGCACTCCCCTCCGCCATCACCAACAACCTGAACTTCGGGAATCCGGAGAAGCCCCACATCTATTACCAGTTCCGGGAAGCCGTCCTGGGGATGGCGGACGCGTGCCGGGTCTTCGAAACGCCCGTCACCGGGGGCAATGTCTCCTTCTACAATGAAACGGACGGGCAGGCCATCTACCCCACGCCGGTCATCGGCATGGTGGGTGTGCTGGAGGACGTGGAGAAGGTCGTGCGCCACCACTTCCGGTCCCCGGGCGACGCCATCGTCCTGCTGGGCACCAACACCGACGAGATGGGCGGATCGGAGTACCTCTACGTCACCGCCGGCATGGTGGCCGGGGCGCCCCCCCGCGTGGACCTGCTGGCGGAACGGGCGCTGCAGCAGGCGCTTCTGGACATGAGCGCCGCGGAGGTCCTGTCGTCGGCCCACGACTGCAGTCAGGGCGGTCTGGCGTGCACCCTGGCGGAGTCGGCGCTGGGCGAGGGTGAGCGCCCGCTGGGCGTGGAGGTGGAGCTGGACGACGACCTCCCGCCGGTGGCGCTCCTCTTCGCCGAGTCGCAGGGGCGGGTGGTGGTCTCGTGCCCCCTGGAACACCTGGACGACGTGCTGGCCCGCGCTCAGCGCTACGGCGTTCCGGCGCGCCGGATCGGGACGGTGGGCGAGCCGGAGGGCACCTTCCGCGTCACCATGCGGGACGGCTCCGTCTCGTGCCCCGTGGCCCAGATCGCCGAGGTCTTCTTCGGGGCGCTTCCCCGCATCATGGACGTACCCGCGACGGCGGAGGGCTGAGGGATGGAGCCGCGCCGACAGACGCCCGGGCCCCGAAGCGTGCGCCGCGCTCTCCCGGTGGTGGACACCGACGCGCTCCACGACGAGTGCGGGGTGGTGGGGATCAGCGGCGTGGACTACGCCGCCGAGCAGGCGTACCTGGCGCTCTACGCGCTGCAGCACAGGGGCCAGGAGGCGGCGGGCATCGTCACCTTCGACGAGGCCGGACCCCACACGCTCAAGGGTGAGGGTCTGGTGGGCGACGTCTTCAAGACGTGGTCGCTGCCCAAGCTCACCGGCCGCACCGCGGTGGGGCACGTGCGGTACTCCACGGCGGGCGGCTCGGATCTGGACAACATCCAGCCCATCACCGCGCGCTACGCCCACGGCCACATCGCGCTGGCCCACAACGGGAACCTCACGAACCACTACGACCTGCGGCGCCGGCTGGTGGAGGAGGGCGCCATCTTCCGCAGCTCCTCCGACTCCGAGGCGGTGGTGCACCTCATCGCCAAGTCGCGGCACGACACCGTGGACGCGCAGATCGACGACGCGCTGACGCACCTGGAGGGCGCCTACTCCCTGGTCATCGCCATCGACGACGTGGTGTACGCCGCCCGGGACCCCCGGGGATTCCGGCCGCTGGTGCTGGGGCGCAAGGACGGGGGCCACGTGGTGGTGAGCGAGACCTGCGCGCTGGACATCATGGGCGCCGAGTACGTCCGGGACCTGGAGCCGGGCGAGGTGATCCGCATGGAGAACGGGCGCGTGACACCGCTCCGCAGCCTGCCGCCCGCCGATCGCGCCGCGCCCTGCATCTTCGAACTGGTGTACTTCGCGCGGCCCGATTCTCGCATCTGGGGCATCAGCGTGGACCGGGCCCGGAGGGCGTTCGGCAGGAAGCTGGCGCAGGAGCATCCGGTCGACGCCGACGCCGTCATCGCCGTGCCCGACAGCGCCAACTCGGCGGCGCTGGGCTACGCCGAGGAGAGCGGGATTCCCTTCGAGCTGGGCATGCTCCGGCATCACTACGTGGGCCGGACCTTCATTCAGCCGTCCCAGGACTCCCGGGACTTCGGCGCGCGGATGAAGTACAACCCGGTCCGCGAGGTGCTGGAAGGCAAGCGCGTCGTGGTGGTGGACGACTCGCTGGTTCGCGGCACCACCAGCACCAGCCTGGTGCGGATGCTGCGCGGGGCGGGCGCCCGGGAGGTCCACCTCCGCATCGGGAGCCCGCCGGTACGTTTTCCCTGTTTCTACGGAATCGATATGCCGACGAAGCGTGAACTCATCGCCTCGTCGCTCTCGGTGGACGAAATCGAAGAGCGACTGGGCGTGGACTCCCTGGGATACCTCTCGCTGGAGGGGATGGTGGAGGCGGTGGCGGAGGCGGGGCCCTACTGCACCGCGTGCTTCTCCGGCGACTACCCCGCCCCTCTGGTGGACGTGGAGAAGGGCCATCTGACGCCGGAAGGACCCGGCCGATGCTGACACCCACACGGGAGTTCCTCACCTCGCTGCCCAAGGCGGAGCTCCACGTCCATCTCGACGGGAGCCTCCGTCCCGAAACCATGCTGGAGCTGGCCGCGCAGCGAGGGGTGTCCATGCCCACCGACGACCCGGACGAGCTCTTCCGGTACATGGTGGTGGACGACGCCCGCAACCTCGAGGAGTACCTGGAACGCTTCCACCTGACGCTCTCCGTCATGCAGGACGCCGAGGCCATCGAGCGGATCGCCTTCGAGCTGGCGGAGGACAATGCGCTGGAGGGCGTGCGCTACGTGGAGGCCCGCTTCAGCCCCATCCTGAACACCGAGGGCGGCCTCACGCCTGCCGAAGCGCTGGAGGCGGCGCTGGCGGGCCTCCGGCGTGCCGAGGAGCGTTACCCCCTCCGCACCGGCGTCATCGTGTGCGCGCTGAGGTCGCTGGATCCGTCCGTCTCGGTGGAGATGGCAAAGCTGGCGGTGGACTACGCGTCGAGGGGGGTGTGCGCTTTCGATATCGCCGGCGCAGAGGCGGGCAACCCGGTGCGGGACCACATGGACGCGCTCCGCATCGCGCACGACGCAGGGCTGCCCATTACGATCCACGCCGGTGCGGAGGGGGTAACGCTCCTCGGCACGCCGGAGGCCCGCCAGAGCCGCCTCCAGCGCTTCGGCAGGCGTGAGGCCGCCCTCGGTGTTCAGGATGGGGCTGAAGCGGGCCTCCA
>WGEM01000562.1 GCA_015492755.1 Gemmatimonadota bacterium
GAGTGTACTCGGCGTGCCAGGTGCAATGGAGACGCTCCTTTGCGCGGATCTTCCCGCAGGGCGCGGGCAGGTTCCTCTTCAGTATCGGTCGGGTGAAGACGGGGTTGAGCGATGGTCAAGCGCCGGCGGCGCGGTGCCGATGCTTCACACCATGAGCCCATCACCGATCCCCAAGCCTCGATCCATCCGGGCGCACCTGGTGACTCTGGTGGCCGCGGTGGCCATCCCGCTGGTGGGGCTTCAGATCTGGTCGGGACTGAGTGCCTACCGGAGTCGGCTGGCGGAAGGGGAGCAGGCGGTCCGTTACCGCGCCGAAGCCGTGGCCGCCGGGCTGGACGGGTTCTTCGGCACCGCCGAGTCCCTCATGCGAGGGGTGGCCGTGGAGGTTGAGGAAGAGCTGTCCGCCGGTCGCTGCCCGGAGCTCCTCCCTGCGCTGGCTCGGGCGCTGGACATGCTCTCCAACGTGCTGGCCGTGGACGCCCAGGGGCGCATTCTCTGTTCGACGAATCCTCTCCCCAACGGTCTGGCGTCGGTCCGTGACTGGTCCTGGTTCCAGGCGCTGAAGGGGGGAGAGACGTTCGCGGTCTCTGAACCGGTGCGGGGCAGCATCAGTCGCACGCCGGTGGTGGCGGTGGCGGTCCCCATCCACGGCCGGACCGGCGCCATGGTGGGCGCGCTGGCAGGGAGCATCCCCCTCCGGCGGCTGGAGTCGTTGATGAACGAAACCTCCGCCTTACCCGGGGAGCGTGTGGAACTGACCACCGCCGCCGGGACCCCCGTAGTGGCGGTGGGGAGTGTGATGGACGAGGACGCGGTGCGGGGTGCGGCGGTGGCGAGCTCCGGATGGCGGGTGCATGTGGGGATCCCTTCGTGGGAGGTGTACCCTCTGGCGCGGGCGGAGGTGGTGCGGCGGGCGCTCTTCGGCGGCCTGGTGGTAGGGCTGACCCTCTTTCTCTCATGGCTACTCTACGGACGCATCGCGGCGGGCCTCGCCCTGCTGGGTGACGCCACGGAGGAGGCGCTTCGGGGCTCGTCCGTACCGGCGGTGCCGGCATTCGCGCCGCGGGAGGTTTTGGAAGTCCTGGAGCGCGTGCGCAGGATCCAACGTGAGCGCGCGGCGGCGGAGGAGGCGGAGCGTCGCGCCCGGGCGCGGTATCGTTCCATCTTCGACAACGCCGTATTCGGTCTCTACGTCTCCACGCCCGACGGACGGTTTACGTCGGTGAATCCGGCGCTGGTCCACATGCTGCGGTATCCCTCCGAGGAGGCGCTCATCGCCGCCGGACCCACCGCACTCTATCGGGACCCGGACGAGCGGGCACGGCTCATCGAGCGCTACCACGACACGGGCATCTTCTCCAACGTGGAGACTCAGTGGGTGCGCGCCGACGGCGAGGTGATCACGGTGCGCCTGAACGGGAAGGTGATTGACATCGACGGGGAGGAAGCCGCGTTCGAGGTCATCGTCGAGGACGTGACCGACGAGAAGCGGCTGGAGGAGGAGCGCCGCCAAGCGCAGAAGATGGAGGCCATGGGACGCCTGGCGGGAGGGATCGCCCACGATTTCAACAACGTACTCACCGTGATCTCCGGTACCCTCGAGCTCCTCGACGCGGAGCTCTCGCCGGACGACCCCATCCGAGCCGATTTGGACCAGATGGCCCACGCCACCGAGCGGGCCACGACGCTCACCCGGCAGCTTCTCTCGTTCAGCCGGAGGGAGGCCGGGCCGGCGCGTCCCGTGGACCTGAACCAGGTGGTTCGCAACCTCCAATCCATGCTGACCCGCCTCATCGGCGAAGACGTGCGCCTGGATACAAACCTGGACGAGGGACCCCTGGTGGTGATGGGCGATCCCAGTCGTCTGGAGCAGGTCATCATGAACCTGGTGATCAACGCGCGCGACGCCATCACCGGGAACGGCCACATCGTCATCGGCACGTCGCTGGTGCAGGGACGCGGCGGGGACGGACCGCTCAGCCGGAGGTATGGATCCGGGGTTCTCCTTGTGGTTCGGGACAACGGCTGCGGCATGGACGAGCACACCCGCGCTCGCGTTTTCGAGCCCTTCTTCACCACCAAGGGTGAGGAGCGGGGTACGGGGCTGGGGCTGAGTACGGCGTACAGCATCATCACCTCCATGGGTGGACACATCGCCGTGGACAGCGCTCCGGGAGTGGGGACCGAGTTTCAGATCTGGCTCCCCCATCCGGCCGCGGAGGACGTGGCGGGCGCCGCTCCGCAGGGTCCTGTCCGCCCGAGGGAGGCCCTCCGAGACGAGCACGGTGGCGCCGAACTCATTCTGGTGGCGGAAGACGAGGATCTGGTGCGCCACATGGTGCGCCGGATCCTGGAAAAGGAGGGATACCGGGTCATCACCGCCACCGACGGCGAGGAGGCCATCCGTCTCTTCGACGCGCAGGAGGGTGCGGTGTCGCTGGTGCTGACGGACGTCGTGATGCCCAACATGAAGGGCTCGGAGCTGGCGGCCCGCGTCACCATGCGCGCCCCGTCGGTCCCGGTGCTCTTCATGTCGGGTTACGCCGACGACCTCCTCCAGCGGCAGGACGGCATCCAGGTCTCACCGGAGCTCTTCATCTCGAAGCCCTTCGACCCCGGCGAGCTCTGCATGCGCGTGCGTCAGGTGCTGGACGGCCGGCTTGCGGCGAGCCTCGATCGCTGAGGGTCCACAGGTCGCTGAGCAGAGGGAGTGCCCCTCACGCACACTGCGTACAGGTGTTCAGCGACCTCCCGATTCCGCCGATCCAGGCAGCCGCAGCAGGGGGGCGCCTCGAAGCTTGCGCATCATGAGCTGCGCGACGGCCTCGTTGAGCTGAGTCGGGCCGTACGGCTTCCGGAGAAAGGCGGTGGGTCCGGTCCGCATCAGCTCCCGGGGCACGGAGTCCTCCGTGTATCCGGAAGACAGCAGGATGGGGAGGTCCGGGTGGGAGGACCGCAGACGCTCCAGCGTCTCCAGGCCATCCATCCCCGGCATGGTGAGGTCGAGGAGCACCACCGAGTAGGCTGTGTGAGAGACCTTTTCGATGGCTTCCGCACCGTCCGCGGCCTCGTCTACCTGGAAGCCCAGACGTCGGAGGGCGGCGCCGGCGAGGCTTCGCACCGACGGCTCGTCGTCCACCACCAGCGCGGTTCCTGTGGCGGACCACTCCGTGGCCGGTGGTGCGTGGCGCTCGTCGTCGGCGCCGGCGAGGCGGGGGCCGGGCCCGCGTCGCGCCGACGCCGACGACGAGCGCCACGCACCACCGGCCACGGAGTGGTCCGCCACAG
>WGEM01000563.1 GCA_015492755.1 Gemmatimonadota bacterium
CCCCGGGTTCACCGGGGTGAAGAGCATGCGCCCCCTCACAAGGAAGAGCAACCCGTCACGCACGGGGCCTGGTCCATTTGGCACTCAGGATGACGAGCACACTCGCAATACCCAACCACAAGAGCACAGCCACTTCCGGATTGACACCCGTAAGTCGAGCCGCCGGATCCGGCGCTTGGAGAGCCACCTCTTTCAGAAGCCACCGCTCAGGCGCCATCAGCGCCACGGAGAGTGAGAGCGGGGCATCGAACAGCGGGCGCATTGCGGCGTCCAGCCATTGGATCCCCTGTAGCTCCGCAACCAGATCGATCACGAGGAGACTCACGGGGAGAGCCAGTAGCCACACACTCGGTCGGTCTGATGCCACCCCGGCGACGCTAGCAAGCAGGTAGGCTAACAGCAAAGACTGGGCCCAGAGCGCCCAATACATGAAGCTTAGAGGGATTCCTCCTTCCGCCTCCCCCACGGTGCTCGGGTCACCCAGCAGACCAATCGCGACAAACAGCACCAGTCCGCCAAGTGCAATCGCACCACCGAGCAGCCCGACCCCAGCGACACATCGTGCCATGATATGCGAGGGCCTCGGGTACGGCTGCAGCCAGAAGTATAGTCTCTGGCGCGGCGACTCGTCCTGCCAGATCGCCACGGCCCAGGCAGCCGAGAGGAGGATCATGATCCCATGGATGATCCAACCGAACGTGATGGCAGCCGCGGGCCATCCCCAGAACGATAGAGCCCTCGCGAAGCCGACCGCGAGCAGGGCGAATACGCCATAGAGAAGCGCGACCGACCGTGGCAGCTTCGCGAGCGTATACCGGAACTGCTCTTTCTGGACTACCAGACGCCCCGGCGGCCGTGTCTCCGGCGGTCTGACTGGCCCGAGCGACCGCGGCTCAACTCTGGACATCACGCCCGTTCGACACATTGTGGAGAAACGCGACAACCATCTCCTCCAGAGTGAGAGTCGCGGGCTCGATGGGGATGCTGCGATCGCCCTCACGCACCAGCTCGGGGTCGCCTGGCTCACTCCACAGTATGTGAAGAAACGAGTCTCCATCGGGTCGCGAGTGGATCACGCGTGCCTCGAGACCGCGCGGAATCCCCGAAGCAACACTATCAGCACGAATCACCCAGAGTGAGCGCTCGAGCAGTCCCCGGGAGCACTGAAGCACGAGCCGGCCCTCGTGGAGGACGGCAACGTGATCGACGAGAGCATCCACCTCATGGAGCACATGGGTCGCGACAATCGTCGTCGGAGATGACTCACGGATGTGTGACCGCAGCAGCCTAAGCACGATGTCACGCATCATCGGATCCAGGCCGTCGGTCGGCTCGTCCAGTAGCAACAGCGGTGGACGGTGTCCAAGTGCCATGACGAGCTCTACGCGGCGGGCCTGGCCCTTGGATAGCGTGCCAAACACACGCTCCTCGTCTATTTCGAGCTTCCTCATCAACTCGCCAGCGTACGACCAGTCCCACCCCGGCCGGTACGCCGCATGGTGACGCATCAACTCCCTCACAGTCATCCAGGAGTACGCGTGATAGGGCTTCTCGAGAAGGTACCCCACACAGGAACGAACCTCTGCGCCCGCTCGCTGAGGATCGAGACCCAAAACCCGTACATCGCCGGACGTGGGGCGCGTCAGATCGAGCAGAATGGAAAGCAAGGTCGTCTTCCCGGCCCCATTGGGTCCGGCAAGAAGGTATGTGGCGCCGACCGGGACACTGATGTCCAGATCGGTCAACGCGGCTGTGCCCGAAAACGCCTTCGTAAGCCCCCGGGCCCACACCGCACTCGAATCGCATCGCACCGGCTCCGTAGGCCAGGGAACGGACGTTCGACTGCCCGCATTCGCTACCTCTGGTAAGGTCTTCATGTGACGCGCGCCCGCCCTCACCCTGTTGATTCGTCGCTCCGCGAATCCCCACCTGGGCCGAGGGAGCAATGCCAGAAGTCCCCGTCGGGTGTAGCCGTGACGATTCGCTCTAGGCCGGGAAGATATACGGCGAATGAGGGGCGCGCATCCAGGAGGTACGATCCATTGACCGTACCGTCGTCGGAGAGTCGCAGGAACGCTCTCGGAAACCCTTCCCGTCGCTTGTCACCGCTACGCACCAATAGAATGATGCTCTCTGCATCCTCGGTCATCGCGAGCACGGGAACGAGTAGCTTGTCTAACTCCTCTTTCCTGAACGGTGGCTTCGGAGTCCACCACGCCCACTTGGCCAGATCGTGAGCTACCGGCGCACGGATAGTACCCACCCATGAAGGTGTCGACGCACGAAGGTTGATCCGATGGATCAGTGGCACAATGAACTGATGTGCCACCAGCAGCTCCGCTCGATGAGGTCGGACGAGTGGTACAACCAAGTTGGCCACGGTGAAGAGTTGCGCGTCATCCAGTTCCGCCGCAGGCACGCCAATGTCGACAGACGTCGCATCGGTGTCCGCCTTGAACAGGGCGAGGGAATGCGATGATTGCGGCGTCAGCGTCGGAAACACTACAAAGCCTGTCGACACTCGAGCCAGTCTATCGCCGTGAACCTTGAGAGGAACTCTCCTGGATACCTCTCCGGACTCAAGCACATACGCAAGACTGCGGCCCGCCCCGTCAAGTACCACCAACGTGTCACCGAGGACCGCCACGTCCTTCCCGTCTCGAACGGCGTTCGGGCCTGCTTCTGCCATGCGATACGTGCGCTTGACCGCCAGGTCCGAGGTCACGACGTACGCAACACGAGCGTCCGGGTAAAACAGCACCAGTGTGGAATCGCTGGCCCCGACGACGCGCTCTAGCGTGCCGGGCGGGTCGACTCCAAAAGGGACACCATCGCATTGCGCCCGTCCTGCCCCTCGCACGATATCGACGGGTACCGCAGCAGGACGATCACGGGCATCCGCGGTACAAGCGATCGTACAGAACGCGAGGCCGATCCAAAGCCAAGGTTTGATCGCAGGCGGGGCTATGGGTGCTCCAGCGGCCAATACCACTTTGCTAGATGCCGATCAGCTTCTTCCGAATGCACCCGGCGTACTCGGCCGCACATTCCAGGTACGCTGCGTCGTCTTCCAGGTCGAAGTGATCCCGACCCCAGTCGTCATACTTCCCGGCGGCCTCGTTGATGCACAGGTAATAGTTGTCCAAACAATCGGTCCCACCGGCGTCAGCCTCCTGCGGCACAGAAATGAGAGCAAGCGTAAGGACGAATGCCCAGATCAAGCTTCTCGTCATGATACCCTCCGTGTGTTTGGGCCAGGATTGGAGCCGATGAGTATGCGTCCACCGCACTGGGCTGAGGGTGCATGAGGCATCGGTCGCTCAGCTACGGGATCGTCCTACGGACAAGTAGCGAGGGCGCATTCTCGACGCTTCCCGATTCCGTCACGATCGCGCTGCCAGCCTCCCGATTCCTATACGACAGCCACCCGGCTTGACCCTACCCCTGCGAGTTGATCCAGATACTCTCTGATTCCTCTGAGAAAGCGAGGGGTTATGACCAAGAGCAGGTCCACCGAAGAGTAGATCATCGCGCTCCTCCTCCCGGATTCCTGCGGATCGCTCCACAAGCCTCGGGCTCCCCCGCTCGCTTTGTGTGAGCCCGGATCGATCAGGATCCGGCGGAAAGGCACGTCCAAGGTCGCGACCCTCGGCGAGTGGCTCACCACGCGCCCGGCAGCTTCCGGACGACCGAGGCCACCCCGCGGCTCCGCGCGGACGCGCTCGCCCACATAAGGTGTTTCAAGGCCTTCCGAGCGTAGGCCGTAGGTTGACCGTGATCCGCTACTAACCTACGGCCATCACGCGGCCCGATCCCAGCCGCCGCACGAGCATCTGGTGTTTCTTCTCGTCCAATGGGATATGGCCGACGATCCTTCCAGCGCCATCGCATGCACGGATCTGTAGAGCCTTCCGAGTGGAGTTCAGAACGATGAGGTCCGAAAGCCGTGATACAACGGCGACCAATTCTTCCGCGTTCGCCTGCGACGGTGTTCTCAGCATTTCCAGAAGATCCCAGGCCTCTTCGTCCGTCATCTCGGGCACCGCCCCAAGGATTGGGCATCCACCTCCCGCCGGATGGTTGTCGCAGTTGGGGAGATTGCCGCAATTTTGAGGCTTATTCCCCTGATACGATCCTGACGCGCAGGAACATGGACACGGCAAGCGCAGATCGGTACATGATTCCGCCTCCTTGTGATCTTATCAACGTGAGCGCGAATGTGACGAACTGAGCACGGGCCGGAAGAGCTTCAGCCGGTTATGTGTGGCCAGCGTCTCCACCGCCGGCACGCGGCCATCGGGGAGGAACCCCTCAAAGAAACCGTTCGGCAAGTCGATCACACGAGATGCGATGAGCTCCCCGCTCGCAGCGTCGAACACGTCCAGCACGCTGTCCAGGTAGCGTCCCACGTTGACATACCCCTGCTCCTCCGTCGTTTCCCATTCGGGATCAAGCGTGGCTCCGAGAACCCACAGCTCCCCGTCGTTACTCCAGACATCCCAGATTGCGGAGGTGGGGCGGAGTAAGCCGGCACCGTCCACGTCGCGATGAGGAGGAATCCGGTAGTGCTCGAACCAGGCCCGCCGTGGGCGGAACCCTCTCAACGGCCTGCCGTTTTCCACGGAAAGCAATGTGAGCTCATAACGATCGTGCATTCTCGCGACCCAGATCCCCTCGGAGTTCTGGGCCAGGTGATAGACCTGGCTGCCGGGTCCATCCTCTTCCTTCCACTCGGCTGCTGACCAGATGAAGGTTCCCGTATCCTTGAATCGATGGACCCAGAAGCCCGCGGTTTCAGGCGTCGCACCAAAACCGTTGATCACCACACTGTGGTCAGCCAGAACGATCACGTCCGACCGCGTCGGATCCACGTCTAGGAGTCTGTCCGAGTAAAAGGAGTGGGCCGCGCACGTGGTGCGTTCGCGTGTTCAGTCAAGGAGCGCCGACGAGGCGTAGCAGCGCTACGGCGAGGAGAAGCGACGATGGATCAACCGCGAACCCACCATGTGCCCGTCCGCGGGTAGCACAGAGACGTCAAAGATTGTGGGTTGGGCGTGGCACGGCTCCGCCTCCGTCGTTGGCGCTCCTCGACGTAGCTCGGGCTACGCCGTCGTCGCGCCGCCTAGGATTCGGGGCCGTGGCACCCCCAACGCGGCCCACTCTCTTACTCGGACAGGCTCCTAGGGGAATCGTCGTGACCAGGCGGCCGTCGGACCGGAGCACGGAGATTCGTCGGTTCCCTGCGTCGAACGCCCAGATATCGTCGTGCGCTCACTTCGCTAGAGCGGTGATATAGGAGAACTCCCCCGGACCCGCGCCCGGGCGCCCGATCTCGCGGCGGATCCTCCCCGAGGTGTCGAGAGCGAGAATCCGGTCCACGATGTGCATGTCGACGTACCAGATCTCGCCACCTAGCTCCACGAGCGACATGGATTCGCTGTCCGTGGGTCCATCCTCGACTCCCAGAACCAGAACCGGCGACAGCTCGATTGAGCAGTCGACACATCCCAACCCGTCCCGCGCGCACCCACCAACAGCCGCGACAACTCCCCAGAGCACGAGGATTCAGAACCGCCTGCTCACCCGCGCGGATTCCCCCGCCGGATGACGGCAGGTCAAGGCTCGAGATGCTTAGGTCGCCTTTCATTCTCGGATCTTCCGGGCCGGCCGGATTCCTGCCTGTTCATGCGATGACGATGAGACCACGGAATGCCGTGACAGCGAGCCGTGCTCCTCCATGGCACGTCAGGCGGTCGCACAATAGCGAACTCGGGCTTCGCTCGGCCTCCCGGGATCGCGATTCCCGACCGCTTCCCCTTCCTATTTCGACACATTGTCCCCGACTCGGCCGCTGCACCATTCGGCGAAGCGCCGCACGGTGTCGTGCACCGTGATTCGGCCGGCCGCGCACCGTACGGTGTGGTGGCCCATTCGATAGAGTGTCGACACCCCCACGTCCAGCTCCGCCGCGAGCCGCAGGACGCTCCTTCCCGACTCCAGCCCGTCCGCCACATAGGCCATCACACCCCAGCGAACCAACGCATGGGGCGTGTCGGGCATGCGCATACGCCGCCACAGAGCCCGGATGCCCGACTCAGTGAAGGACACGGCGCGGGCCAGCTCCCCGACGGAGACCGGAGGTTGCGGAGCACTGAATACGGGGTCCGCGAGACGCGAGAGGGCACTCCCTGGAGGCACGACCGACCGCAGGAGCCGTGCGCATTCCCGCCTCGCCGAGTACGCCGTACCCAGCACAGTCGTCCTCAGCTCGGTCATCGGGACGACTTTGGAGCAGAGCGTCCCTTCCAGCAGGTCGTGGGCAGGCGTCCGTGCCGATACCACCAGCACGACGTCGCCCCGAAACGACGAGTGTGCGATGCCGGCCAGATCCTCGCGCACGGAAGAAGAGCCGGTGGTGGCGACCACCACCACATCTGCGTCCACACCCCGCCCTGGCCACCGGCGCAGGACGGTCACTTCCGCCGTGCCACGTAGGTATTCCGCGGCTCTCGCCCCCCCGGAGGGATCGATGATGACAACCTGCCGGCGCATGGATGTTCCTCCCACCAGGGTCCCTCGCAGGCGCGTGCGCCTACGATTGGCCGCCCTGATGTGGACTCCAGGAGGGGCATGGCAACCATCGCCAGGATACGCGCCAGCCGCTGTCGGGTGCAAGCCTATACGCAGCGGGCGCCGGCGTCAGGTGCGCGGCACGTGCCGCACCTTGCCTGGCGCCGCCCCCTACCCCTCCTCCTCCTTCCGGCTCATCCGCTCCCGGGTGGGGAAGATGCGGTCGATGCGGAAGGAGGGGAGCCGGTAGACGGTCTCGTCGCCGGCGCTCCTCGCCCAGCGGTCGCGCTCGCCCTGACCGATGGTGATCTCCGCCAGGACGGCGCCCTCGGCGTCCAGGAGCCTCAGTGAGCCGCCCGGGGGCGTCTGCGCCAGCGAGTCGGTCTCCGCCAGGATGGTCGACGCCCTCAGGTCGCGCATGTCCATGAGGAGCGCTTCCACCGCTGACGCATCCACGGTGTCGCCCCCCTCGAAGGTCCACGCCGAGTCGGCGCGCACCACCACGTACGCCTCGCCGTCGCGCTCCACCTCGATGCGCGCCACCTGCGCGGTGTCCACCGCAGCCAGGCGCTTGTTGCGCCAGTCGTCCAGCCGGCGGCGCATGTGCACCCGGATGTCGCCCTGCAGCAGGTAGACCGCGTCCTCCCCGGGGAGACGCACGTAGGAGGTGGCGAAGCGCGGACCCTGGCCGCCCACCAGGAGCGTGCGGGTCTCGCCACCGTCCAGCTCCACCTCCAGGCGCCACGCGGCGCTGTCGGTGATCTCCATCCGCTCGTGGTTGGCGGGATTCGTGGCGATGAGATCGGTGATCTTCGCCGACTCCATCATGTCCCAGAAGCGCGCCACGGTGCCCGAGTCGGTGGCCAGCCCGTTCACCAGCCAGCGGTCCCCGTCGCGGGTGAGTTCCACATCGCCTGACACGCTGGAGATGCGCACGGCGGTGACGTGCTCGCGGTCCACACCGTCGAAGAACTCGGCGGCGGCCCCGGCGGCGCCCCGGCTGCGGGAGCGGTCCGAGGAGAGGAGCGCGGTGACACCCCACACCGCCACCAGCACCACCAGCGCCCCCACCAGGCGCTTCAGCGTTCGCTCGCTCATGCGATCACCTCCTTCCAGCGCGCCTCCGCCCTGCGGCGACGGCCGGTGACGCGCACGATGCCCACCAGCACGAAGAGGAGCGGGACACCCACCAGGTTCCCCCACTTCAGGAGCTGCTTGCTCAGCTCGGAGCCGAACACGAGGCTCGGCGGTGTACGCACCTTCGAGCGGATGCGGATGAGCGCCTCATCCTGCGCCAGCCAGTCGATGGCGTTGGCCAGGAAGACCATGTTGGTGGGATTGGCCTGCACGTACTGATCCTCCACGAAGCTGGCGTCCCCCACCACCACCAGCCGGCCGCGGTGGTCATCTTCCGGCGGCGTCACCGCCACCGCCAGGATCCGCACGCCCAGATCCTCCTCGTCGAAGGCCGAAGCCCAGTCGCGGTCGGGGAAGATGGGATCCATGGGGCTCTGCACCGCACCCGCCTCCGTGGTGCGCCAGAGCGGCGTCACCACCGTGGTGTCCTGCACGTCCAGCGAGGTGGCCCACGCGAAGGTCACCGAGTTGAGTCCCGAGACGATGGGGTGGTCCGACGCGGGGAGCGCGATGGGCCAGAGCGGATAGGGCGCGATCACGTTGAAGAACCCCCTCCGGCCCAGCGAGATGCGTTCACTGGACGCGAGATCCAGTACCATGTTGCCGGGGAAGCCCACGCCGCGCTCCTCGATGAGGGGCTCCAGCCCCGAGCGCACCGGGAAGGCGGTGGGCGACTGCGGATCGAGCTGGCTGGCCTCCAGCAGGAGGAGCGCCGCGCCGCCGGCGTCCACGTAGTCGCGCACCCGCTCCACCGCCAGGCTGTCCAGGCGCTGGGTGGGGCCCGCCACCACCAGCACCCGCACCGAGTCCGGAGTGATGACCTGCCCGGAATCCCCCGCCAGATCCACCGACGTAAGTTCGTAGCGCTCGCCCAGACCCTCCCGGAGCGGCGGGATGTCAGAGGGCTGCTTGGCGCCGAAATTCCGCAGGAACGCCACCACCGGTCGGCTCTCGTCGGTCATGCGGTAGATGGCCGAGGTAAGCCGGAACTCCAGGTCGTCGGTGCGTCGGATGACGGGCATCACCTCCTGCTCGTCGGCGTAGAGCACCACGAGCCCGTAGTAGCCGCGCCGCACCTGGAATTCGTCGTCGCGCAGCACGTTGAACTCGATGGGATAGACCCCGTAGGCCTGCGCCTCGCCGGCGATCTCGTCGTCCTCGTCGGGGTTCAGCTCCGAGACCAGCAGGTTTCCGTTGGAGGCGTTGGCCATGTCGCGCAGGAGGTCCCGAACGTCGCGGAGCTGGAGCTGGATCTCCGGCGGCAGCTCCGCCGAGGCGTAGAGCTTGATCTGCACCAGGTCGTCCAGCTCACCCAGCACCTCCCGCGTCCCTTCCGCCAGCGTGTAGATGCGGTCCCGGGTGAGGTCAAGCCGGCCGCGGATGTGCGCGCCCAGGAGGTTCACGACGATGACCAGCGCCGCCACCACGAGCTGTCCCACCCGCATCCGCCGCAACTCGGCCTGCATCCCGCTGAGCCGGTGCTCCGAGAGCGCCCCCACCGCCAGCATGAGGAAGAGCGCGGTGGTGGAGAGGAAGTAGATGACGTCGCGCAGGTCGATGACGCCGCGGGCCACGTTGTCGAAGTGGCCCAGCACCGAGAGGCGCGCCAGAGCGCCGGAGACGGCAGGCGGAAGTCCGATGTGGACGATGGGGAGCCCGATGAGGAAGAGCGTGAAGCTCACGATCGAGCCCACGATGAAGGCGGTGATCTGGTTCCGGGTGATGGCCGACGCCCAGAGCCCCAGCGCCGTGAACTGCGCCGCCAGGAGCGCCGCGCCGATGTACTGCGCCGTCATGATCCCGGGGTCGGCGTCGGAGACCAGCAGCACCCCGACGGCGGTGGGCAGCGTTCCCGCCAGAGCCGCCAGCACGAAGAGCCAGTCGCCCAGGAACTTGCCCAGCACCACTTCGCCCTCGGTGACCGGCTGCGCCATGAGCCACTCCAGCGTCTTGGAGCGGCGCTCTTCCGCCAGCGAACGCATGGTGGCGGCGGGCACGAAGACGGCGAAGAGGATGGGCAGCAGATCGAACATCGGCCGGAGCGAGGCGATGTTCGAGGCGTACATGGAGCGGAAGCCCAGGAAGAGGGAGAGCCCCAGGAAGGCCACCACCAGGACGTAGGCGGTGGGCTGATCGAAGTAGCTCCGGAGCTCCCTGCGGGCGATGGTCCACACGCGGCTCATGCCTCCACCTCCTTTTCCCCGTCCGAAGCCTCGCGCGAAGGCGCCTCTTCCCCTCCGGGGCCGGCGGACGCGGCGGCGTCCTCCAACGTGAGATTGCGGAAGACCTGCTCCAGGCTCGCCCGCTCACGGTGCAGCTCCCAGAGCGTCCAGCCGCGGTCGCGCGCCACCGCGAAGATGCGCGGGCGGAGATCCTCCTCGCCCGCCGCTTCCAGCACCACGCGCACCCGTCCGTCCACCGGCTCCTCCGTGTGGCTCCGCACGCCGGGCAGCCCCGCCAGCGCCGCGCCCACGTCGGCGCCGACGGCCTCCACGATGTAGCGGGCGGCGCCGGTGCGACTGGCCAGAAGCTCCTGCACGCTCCCCTCCGCCGCCAGTCGCCCGCGGCTGAGGATCACCAGGCGGGAGCAGGTGGCCTCCACCTCCTGCATCACGTGCGTGCTCAACAACACCGTCCGCTCGCGGCCCAGGTTGGCCACCAGACGGCGGATCTCCACGCGCTGGTTGGGATCCAGACCCTCGGTGGGCTCGTCCAGGATGAGGACCTCGGGGCGATGGAGGATGGCCGCCGCCAGCCCGATCCGCTGCCGGTAGCCCTTGGAGCACTCGCCCACGGGGCGGTAGAAGACGGCGTGCAGATCCGTCTCCTCCACCGCGTCGGCGATGCCGGAGCGCATCTCCCCGCGGGAGAGCCCGCGGAGCTCCGCCACCAGCTCCAGGTACTCCGCCACCAGCATCTCGTCGTAGAGGGGATTGGCCTCCGGGAGGTAGCCCACGCGGCGCTTGGCCTCGATGAGGTTCTCGGTGATGGGGACCCCGTCGAAGAGCACCGTCCCCTCGTCAGGCTGGAGCGTGCCGGTGATCATGCGCATGGTGGTGGTCTTTCCGGCGCCGTTGGGGCCCAGGAAGCCCACCACTTCGCCCCGGTCCACCGTGAAGCTCAGGTGGTCGACGGCGGTCACCGGCCCGTATCGCTTGGTTACGCCTTCCACTGAGATCATCCCAACTCCTCCGCATGAAAAAAGC
>WGEM01000564.1 GCA_015492755.1 Gemmatimonadota bacterium
CCGGAGCACTTCGGCATCGAGGAGTTCAAGCAGGCCGCCATCGAGACGGTGAAGAAGAACGGCCTCAAGGACTGCTACATCCGCCCCATGATCCTCAGGGGGTACGGCTCGCCGGGTCTGAATCCCTTCGCCAGCCCCATCGAGTCGTACGTGGCCGCCTGGCCGTGGGGCGCGTATCTGGGGGAGGAGGCCATCCGGAACGGCGTGGACGTGTGCGTCTCGTCATGGTGGCGGGCGCACCCCAACACCTTCCCGGTGGCGTCCAAGGCCGGCGGCCACTACGTGAGCGCGCAGCTCATGAAGATGGAGGCGGTGACCAACGGCTACGTGGACGCCATCGCCGTGGGGCCGTCCGGGCTGGTGAGCGAGGGGAGCGGCATGAACCTCTTCCTGGTACGGGAGGGGGTCATCATCACGCCGGTGCTGGACGGCACCTCGCTGCACGGCATCACACGCATCTCCGTCATCCAGATGGCGAGGGACCTGGGCTACGAGGTTCGGGAGCAGGACGTGCCCCGGGAGACGCTCTACGCCGCCGACGAGATGTTCTTCACCGGCACCGCCGCCGAGGTGACGCCGGTGCGGAGCGTGGACCGGATCCCGGTGGGCGACGGCACTCCGGGCCCCGTGACGAAGGCGCTGCAGCAGGCGTTCTGGGAGACGGTGCGGGGAGAGAACGACGACCCACACGGGTTCCTGACGTACGTGGAGTAGGGGCCCGCCCCCGCAGCCGGGATCCGGAGCTGGAGGAGGGCACACGCGTTTCCGCGGAAACGTCCCGGCGCGATGCCCCCGACGCCGCTACCGCCCCCAGACCTTCGTGTCCGGCCGGAAGACGGCCCAGGCGAACCAGAAGTGGTTGCCGTGGGGCACCTCTTCGAGCTGCGTCCCCGCCAGGGGGCCTTCCACCGCGCGGCCCGCGAAGTTCCAGATCGATCCGGTCTCCCGGTCCCGGAAACGGCCGTCCTCGCCTGCGGGCTCGAAGGAAAGCGTGCGCCCCCCCACCGTTCGCTTGTAGACCGCCGACGAACCCACCTTCCGGGAGTTCATGATCCGCCGGGCGTCCACGGAACTCACCGTGCCGGGATCGTAGAAGACCACCACCGGCTCGCCCCCCACCTCCAGCTCCGCCACCGGCCGCTCCGCCAGCGCGCTGAAGGGCACCGCCCAGCTCTCGCCGTTCTCGTGGAGCGCCACCACCCGCTCCATGCGGGGGAGCGCCTCGGAGACCTGCGCCCGGAAGGTCCACTCCATGGGCCCCTTCCGCGTGTCGTAGCCCTGATAGGGATTGAACCCGTACCGGGTGCGGTAGGCCGGGTAGCCGGTATCGCGCGAGAGGACCTTCGCGTCGGGTAGCTCGCGCTTCACCTCCCGCCATCGCATCACCGGCGAGGGCACGAAGGTGAGGCGGCGCCCCGCGTACGTGCCCACGATCCCCTCCCCGGTGGCCTGCTGCCACCACGTCTCCGTCTGGCGGTCGTACATGATGAGATCCGAATGGCGGAGCCTGCCCGTGGTGCCGAAGTCCAGGACCTTGCCGTCGAAACGGCGATCGAAGGCCAGCGTGGTGTTGCAGAGCGGACAGTAGGTGACGGTCACCGGCACCCCGCCCACCACGTCGTTCACGATCTCGTGCCAGATGAGGATCTGCAGGGGATAGACCTTCACCTCACCGCCCCGGCGTACCACCGCCACCGGCTCGTCGTCGTCGATGAAGCGGCCCGCTTCCTTCACCGAGACGAACTTCGGATGGTCGATGGCGGGGATGCCGTCCTTGGGCGGCCCGCCGGAAACGATCTCGGCGGGATCCACCGCCACCTTCGAGAAGTCGGTCTTCCAGGACTCCTGCCCGGAGGCGTCTCCCGGAAGCGCGCAGGCCGCCACGGCCAGCGCGGCGGTGAGGACGGAGCGGAGGTACGGCGCGAATGGATGCATGGCGGGCCCGGTGCGTGCGAACGACACGAGATCATCCCTCACGCCACGAATCGGGCGGCGGGCGGCAGCGTTCCCGGAGGGCCCCACTCCCCGGCCGGGGCGTCGCCTACCAGTCGGGGCTTTCCAGCTCGTCCAGCTCCTTCAGCGCCGCCTGGAGCTTGGCCTCGCGCTCCGGGTCCACCGCCTCCACCGGCGCCACCGCCGCCCTGCGCTGCGCATTCCCCCGAGCGATGAGGCCCACCAGCATCCCGGCGGTGAGAATCGCCGCCGCCGGCAGGAGATAGCCCACCAGGTTGAACCCCTCCGGCGGGGGCGCCATGAGCACGGTAGGCCCGTACTCCGCCACGAACCCGGCGCGGATGGCCTCCACGCTCTCCCCTCGCTCCAGCGCGTCGCGCATCCGCTTCGACCACACCGGTGAGACGCCGCACTGCATCTGGAACTGACATGAGTGGACGTCCAGACCGCACCCGCAGTTGCACCGGATGGACGTCTCCAGCGCCATGAGCATCTCGCCCAGCTCGCCGTGATGGTAGTGGCCGTCCCTGGGCGCCGTCGCGTCGAAGCCCGCGTGCTCCGGTCCGGTGGACTGCGCGGCGGACGGGACGGCGGTGATGAACGCCCCGGTGAGCGCCACGAGGAGCGCGCCGGCAACGGTATGTCGAGCAATCATGATGGGCCTCGTGCCTGTACCTGCATCTGCGTCCCGGAAGCGCGCCCGATCCTGCGACCCGTCGTCGCCGCGAGCGCGCCCCTCAATCTAACAGCACACACCGCGCCGTGGTTCCGGCCGGAAAGCAGGGGAGCCCGCAGAGCGTACGGTTGGTAGAACCATGCGAGGCGGCAGCCATGGTGGCGGAAGGGCCGTCGCCGGCTTGTGCATCGCGGGTGCCAGGAGGTACCCTTGAGGGAGCAGTCCGGACCGGAGGTGGTCATGATCCGGCGTTATTGGAAGAGTGTCTTCTGCCTCGCGCTCGTGGGGCTCACCGCGGCGTGCGCCGCCCGGCCCCGCCCCCTCACCGAGGCGGACCGCAGCCGGGGCACGGTCATCACCTCCGAAGACATCGCCCGCACCGGCGCCCGCACCATGTGGGACGCACTCCGGAGCACGGTGAAGTTCGCCCGTTTCGACGAATCCAGTCAGGGCACCCCGCGCCGCATCCACCGGCGGGGCGCGTCCAGCGTGGAACTCATCGATCAGATGCTCATCATCCTCGATGACGTGCGCATCGTGGATCTCCGGATCCTCAACGAACTCCCGGCACGCTCCATCGACCAGATCCGGCTCCTCAGCGGCATCGAGGCCACCACCTTCTACGGCTCCAACGCCGGCGACGGAGTGATCATCATCTCCACGCGCATCTCCGGCGAGGGACACGAGGTCCCGCCGGGCGCCTGACACGCCTCGCCCTTCGACGGGGCCGCACGCACGCAATGAGGGGGTGCGCCGCATGCGCGGCGCACCCCCTCGTGGCTCACGCGCCCGCCGGCGTCAGGCGGCGCGGCTCAGGCACTTCCCACCGGCTTCCCGGTAGTTCGGGTTCTCGTTCTCCTCGAACGGGATGGGGAAGTTCACGTCCGAGCCGTACGAGCCGCCCTTGAAGTAGTCTCCCGTGGGGAAGACCTGGTCCTGCGTGCGGCCGTACTGCCGGATGAGGCGCCGCATGTCGCCCAGACGGTGCGACGTGCCGAAGAGCCAGCGCGCCCGCTCCTCGAAGAGGAGGTCCACCCGACCGTCCTGCGTGCCGGGATCGGTGAGGGGCGCCAGCCCGATGCGGTCGCGCAGCTCGTTGAGCGTGGCGATCATCCCCGCCGCGTCACCCGCGTTGAGCTGCGCTTCGGCCTCGATGAGGCGGGCCTCGATGCCGTTGGCCAGCGGCGTATCGGAATCCCACGAGTCGTACTTGAGCTGCTCGTAGAGATCCGTCTCCTCGTCGAAGCCCTTCTTGCCCGGCGTGTGGAACCACGGCACCCGCGGGTCGGTGTTGGTGCGGAAGAGGATGCCGTTGCCGCCCTCGCCGTCGGAGAGCGACCACCGGCGCTGCGAGCTGTTGAGCTCGTAGATGGCGTTACGCTGACCGAAGTCGCCGCCGCCCTTGCTCCGCACCAGATACTCCCAGTCGGTGGGCACCGACGCCACCGCCTGCGCCGCCGCCTGGTACTGCCCCAGGTTCAGGAGCGCGCGGGCCTTGCCCACCGCCGCCAGGTACGCCATGTCCGACGAGCCCGCGGTGGCACCCGCCGCTTCATCGAAGAGCGCGACGGCGGTGTTGAACATCTCCTCGGTGGTCTTGGGCGTGCCCTGCACCACGTCGCCCGTGGGCGGCGTGTCGCCGAAGGGCACCCCGGAGCAGTAGTTCTCACCGAAGAAGATGTAGGTGAAGCCCTCCAGGCTCTTCATCTCGGCGATCCGGGAATCGCCCGGCAGATTCTCCTGGAGGAAGAGCGCCGCGTTCTTCAGACCCACCCGGGCCTGATGCAGCGCCCGGTACTGACCCAGCATGGTGCCGTTGCGCTCGTCGATCTCACGACGGTCCACCTGGTTACGGGTGGGGAAGGTGCCGGAGAGGTGGAACTCGTCCGTCATCATTCCGGCGTACACCACCTGCCCGCCACCGCCGGAGGAATACGCCTGCGCGAACTGACCCAGCGCGCCGGCCCAGTAGAGCTCGGCTCCCTTGGGCCCCTGGATGTTATCGGGAATCACCAGGTCGGGGCGATCCACCTCCAGCAGCTCGTCGGTGTCGCACGCCACCAGACCGATGGTCGCCAGCGTGAGCAGCACCGCCGCGCCACGCCGGATCGTCTTCATCTGTGTATTCGTCATGGTCCTATCCCTCACTCAGAAGCTGAAGTTGAACCGCAGCGTCCAGTACCGGAGCGGCGGCTGTGTGAGGAATTCGGTGACGCCGAAGTTGGCGCTGGAGCCCGACCAGTTGATCTCGGGATCCATCCCCGTGTAGTCGGTCCAGGTCTTGAGGTTGCGGCCCCTGAGGGTGACCGAACCGCTCTCGATGCGCAGCAGATCGGTGATGCGCGGCGGGAGCCGGTACGTCACCGCCACCTCACGGAGCTTCACGAAGGAGGCATCCTCCATGTAGCCCACCACCGTCTGCTTGGGGTGGAAGAGTGAGGCCACCGCCCGCGCCTGGTCCCAGAGAGGCGTCGAGGGATCGATGAGGGCGCGGCAGAGCCGGAACCGGCAGCGGAAGCGCTCGGTGTTGTTGTAGGCGTAGTAGTCACCCCGGTAGTCGAACTGGGCGTAGATGCTCAGTCGGTCGAAGAGCGTCACCGTCGTGATGAGCGACGCCTCCTTCTCCGGCATGCTGGGCCCCACGAACTCCAGGGTATCACCCACCTCCACCTCGTCGCGGCCGATGATGCCGTCCCCGTTGGCGTCGGAGAAGCCCAGGAGCGGATACGCCCACCAGCCGCCCAGCGGGAAGCCGGGCACATGGCGGATCTGGCTCCCGATGGGCTCGGTGCCCTCACCCAGGCTGATGAGTTCGTTCTGGTTGTCGGAGCCGGAGAGGGTCAGCTCCCAGTCCACCTTGTCGGTGTCCAGAAGGGTGGTCGTCACCGCCAGCTCCAGACCCTTGTTCCGCACCTCGGCGATATTCACCCAGCGCGATGCGCTGGCACCGAGAGACGGCGCCAGGGGCACGGTGATGAGGGCGTCCTCGGTCTTCTTGTTGTAGTACGTGAACTCCACACCCGTGCGTCCTCCGAAGAGGTCGGCGTCGAAGCCCAGCTCGATCTCCGACGACCGCTCGGGCTTCAGGAGCGGGTTCCCGATCTCGCCGATGGTCACGCCCGACACGGTGTTGTCGCTGGGATCGGTGATGGGCGTGGCCTCCAGCGTCCGGATGGCCGCGGTGCTCCCGGGCTGCACGCCTGAGCGACCCCACGCGC
>WGEM01000565.1 GCA_015492755.1 Gemmatimonadota bacterium
TAGGAGCGGGAAGGAAGCGGCGACAGCGCGGGCGCCCTGTAGCCGCCCCGCCCACCCCATCCTACCTTCTCCCGACGCACGCCATCGTGAAGCACCGATCCGCAGTCCGCAGGAGTTCCCATGCGTACCTCGCGCTCCCTCACCGTCGTCGCGGCGCTGGCGCTGGCCTCCGCCGCGCTCGCCTCGCCCGGCGCCGCCCAGCGGCCGCAGAAGCCCGTCCTGCACGCCAAGCACTGGATCGCCATCACCGGCAAGCCCATGGCCGCCACCGCCGGCGCCATGATGTATCAGAAGGGGGGCAACGCCGTGGACGCCGCCGCGGCGATGCTGGCGGCCACCGCCACCATGTGGGACGTGCTCTCGTGGGGCGGGGAGACGCAGGCGCTCATCTACCACCCGGGGGAGAAGCGGGTCATCGCGTTGAACGCGCTGGGCGTGGCCCCCACCGGCGCCACCGCCGAGTACTACCGGTCGAAGGGGATGCGCTTTCCGCCGGAGCACGGTGTGGAGTCCATGATCACACCCGGGACGCCGGGCGGCCTCATGACGATGCTGGCGAAGTGGGGCCGCCTCTCGCTGGCCGACGTGCTGGAGCCCGCCATCCAGATGGCCGACGGCTACCCCATCGAAGCCGACGCGGTGCGGCGGATTCGTGCCAACGCCGAACTCATGAAGACGTGGCCCTACACGGCGGCGGTCTTCTTCCCCGACGGCGGCGACGGCCCCGAGCCTGGGGAGATCTTCGTGCAGGAGGATCTGGGACGCACGCTCCGCAAACTGGTGGAGGCGGAGCGTGAGGCGCTGGCAGCGGGGAAGAGCCGGGAGGAGGCCATTATGGCCGCATACAACCGTTTCTACCGCGGCGACATCGCGCGGGAATTCGTGCGGGGCGCGCGGGAGCAGGGCGCGCTGGTGACGATGGAGGACCTGGACCGCTGGCAGGTCTACATCGAAGAGCCGGTGATGACCACCTACAAGGGGATCGAGGTCTACAAGCTCCAGCCATGGGTGCAGGGGCCGGTGATGCTCCAGACGCTCAACATCCTGGAGAACTTCGATCTGCGCGCCATGGGCTACAACAGCACCCGCTACATCCACACCCTCTATCAGGCCATGAGCCTGGCGTTCGCGGATCGGGACTTCTACTACGGCGATCCGTACTTCCCGCCGGAGGAGCCCATCGAGGGGCTCCTGTCCAAGGAGTACGCGCGGGACCGGGCAGCCCTCATCGACCCGGAACGCAACGACCCCGACATCGCGCCGGGGGACCCGTATCCGTACCAGGGAGGCACCAACCCCTTCAAGCATCTGCTGGCGCGGTGGAAGGGGGGTGGAAAGGTCCTCACCGAAGAGGCCGGCTCCGCGGAGGTGGAGGCCTACCTGGATGATTTCTATTCCGGCACCACCTCCATCCAGGCGGCGGACGAGGACGGCTGGGTGGTCTCGGTGACGCCCTCGGGCGGGTGGGTCCCGGCGGTCATCGCCGGCCGCACCGGCGTGGGGATGAGCCAGCGCGCCCAGTCCTTCGTGGTGGAGGAGGTGGACAACCCCTACAACGTCATCGAGCCGGGCAAGCGGCCCCGCGCCACGCTCACACCGGGCATGGCGCTGAAGGATGGCCGTCCCTACCTCTCCTTCGCGGTGCAGGGGGGTGACTCCCAGGACCAGAATCTGGTGCAGTTCTTCCTGAACGTGGTGGAGTTCGGGATGAACGTGCAGCAGGCGGTGGAGGCCGCCAACTTCAACTCCTTCCAGCTCCGGGGATCCTTCGGCGATCACGCGTCGAGCCCGGGACGGATCCTGCTCAACACGCAGACGCCGCCGTGGGTGCGCGCGGATCTGGAACGCATGGGCTACACGCTCACGTTCGCTGACCGGACGTCGGGCCCCATCAACGCCATCTTCTTCGACTGGGAGCACGGCTCCATGTGGGGCGGCTCCAGCAACCACGGAGACGACTACGGAGTGGTGTGGTAGGGGGCCTACCCCTCCACCTGTACGGTGACGCCGCCGAGCCCGCCCACGCCGGGCCGGTCATCATAGCGGGCGTCGCGGAACGTGACCGCCCACCCGTCCCCGTGGGGCCGGATCTCCACGTACGGGTAGCGTGACCACACCAGGTAGTGGGCGGCGTCGGGGACCTCCCGGGCGGCGTCCACGATGCGGTCCCGCGCCGCAGCGTCCAGCTCCGGCGGCGCCCGCATGAGGGGGACCAGGCGGTCGGGGGAGAGGCGGACGTCCGGTCGGGGCAGCCAGCGGAATGTGCCGGGGAGGTAGCCCCGGTCGGTGAGGACCTCCAGCTCCGCGCCGAAGGGGTCGGCGGGCAGCGGCGCCACCATGAGGTCGCGCACCGTGTAGCCGGCGCTCCGGGCCGCGTCGCGCACACGGGGCCGGGCGGCCAGGTCGGAGGCCACCATGAGGGCGATGTAGGCGGCGGTGACGCCCACGGCGAGCCGGGGGACTGTGGTGGAGCTGGGGCCGGTGCGGCGGAACTTTCTGCGCACGAGGATCATCGCCAGCCATACGACCCAGAGGACCTTGGCGGCCTCCGCCACCGGAGCCAGGAGGATGAGCGCGGAGGTGAGTACGGCCAGGAGCGCCCAGAGGCGTAGACCCGTGCGCCCCGGCGCGGACGCCATGAAC
>WGEM01000566.1 GCA_015492755.1 Gemmatimonadota bacterium
CGCAGACGCAGCTCCTCTTCTTCGGTGCCATGGCCTTCGTGGGACTGCAGAAGACGGGGATCTACCCCGCCGAGCTGCGCTCGGTGAACATCGACGCCGAGTGGTTCTACCGCTGGCTGGGCCCGCGGGTGGTGCGGGCGGTGGGGCGGACGGTCTCGCGGGCGGACCGCTATGTGCGGGCCTCGGTGATGGAGTTCGTGCGCTCCGTTCTCTGGACGCTTTCCCGGGCGCACGGCCCCGTGGGGCCGCTGGCCCGCTCCTGGCCCACCGGGAGCATGGTGCTCTGGGTGGCGGTCCTCCTGGGGGCGTATCTGGTCTTCTACCTCTGAGGCGGGAGATGGCGCTCCGCCTCGTCACCGCTCCGGATGCCGTGCCCCGCGCGGAGTGGGTGGCTCGTGAGCTGGCGGCGGCGGGCACGGCGGTGGAGGTGTCCCTCACCGACGGTGGGAGCGGCGATCCGCTGGAGGCCTTCGGACGGGGTGATGCGCACCTGGCCCTGGTGCGCGCCACCCGCCTCCGCTACCGCACCCGCCACGGGCTCCCGCTGCTGGCGGTGCCCCGGCGCGAGGAACCCAGGGATGTCCTGGTGGTGCCTGGTGACGGTCCACGATCGCTGCGGACGCTGCCCCCCGGTACGCGTGTGGGTGTCTCCGGCGCTCGCCGGCGGGCCTTCCTCCGGGCGCACCGTCGCGACTTGATGGTGGTGAATCTGGAGGACGGGCGCCCGGCGGCGCAGGTGCTGGCCGGGGGGCGCGTGGATGCGGTGGTCCTGGGGTTGGCGGAGGCGCGGGAGATGGACCTCCGTGCCGACGGTGTCGAAGTGCTGGACCCCAGGGAGTGGTTGCCGGCACCGGGGCAGGGAGCCTTCGCGCTCCTGGGAGGCCCGGAACTCCGCAGGCTCCCGGGGCTGGAGCGGGTGGACCACGCCCCCAGCCGCGCCGCGCTGGAGGCGGAGCTGGCGCTGGTGGAGGTCCTGGGCCTCCCCCCGGCCTCCGCCTTCGGGGCTCTGGCGCAGCCGGCAGGCGACCTCTTACGGATCTGGGCTGCCGCCGCCAGTGAGGACGGGACCTCCCTGGTGCGGGCCGAGCGCACCGCCCGCCGCGAGGCGCCGCGAGAGGGAGCGGAGGCGGTGGCCCGCGAGCTGGTGGACCGGGGGCTGGCCACCGTGCTGGCCTGCCGCGGGGAGACCGAGGCCGGTGTCACGGGCTGAGCCGCGGAGTGCCGCCTCGAAGATCCTCACGCTCCAGGAGGCGGTGCACCGGTTCGGGCCGCCGCGGACCACCACGCTGGTGTTCACCAACGGGTGCTTCGATCTCCTCCACGCCGGCCACGTCCGGGTGCTGGAGGCGGCGCGCGCGCTGGGTGACGCGCTGGTGGTGGGCGTGAACACCGACGCCTCGGTACGGCGCCTCGGGAAGGGCCCGGATCGCCCGCTGGTGGACGAGCGCCACCGGGCGCTGGTGGTGGCGTCGCTGGAAGCGGTGGATGCGGTGGTGCTCTTCCATGAGGACACCCCCCTCCGGCTCATCGAGGCGCTGGTGCCCGACGTGCTGGTGAAGGGTGGGGATTACCGGCCGGAGGAGGTGGTGGGCCGCGAGGTGGTGGAGCGCGCGGGCGGCCGGGTGGAGATCGTGCCGCTCCTGGAGGGGTATTCCACCACGGAACTCGTGGAGCGGATCCGAAGGAAAGGTGGTGACGCGTGAGCGTGCGGGGAGACGGACGCAGACCCGACGAGGCGCGGCCGGTGCGTATCGAGCTGGACGCAGCGCCGTACGCCGAGGGATCGTGTCTCATTGCCACCGGCAATACGCGTGTCCTCTGTGCCGCGACGGTGACGGAAGGCGTGCCCGGTTGGCGGGAAGGGAGCGGCGCCGGGTGGGTGACGGCGGAGTACGCCATGCTCCCTCGCTCCACCCACACCCGTACCGGACGCGAGCGGGGCGGGCCGAAGGGGCGCACCCAGGAGATCCAGCGCCTCATCGGTCGGTCGCTGCGCTCCGTCGTGGACTTCGACGCGCTGGGGCCGCACACCATCACGGTGGACTGCGACGTGCTCCAGGCGGATGGAGGGACGCGCACGGCGGCCATCACCGGCGCATGCGTGGCGCTGGAGCGCGCCCTGGGCTGGATGCTCCGTGAAGGGCTGGTGGAGCGTACGCCCCTCCGCGAGCGCGTGGCCGCGGTGAGCGTGGGCCTGGTGGACGGGACGCCCATGCTGGATCTGGCCTACGACGAGGACGCCCGCGCACAGGTGGACATGAACGTCGTGGGCACCGAGGGCGGCGGCCTCGTGGAGGTGCAGGGTACCGCCGAGGGACATCCCTTCCGGCGGGAGGAGCTGGACGAGCTTCTGGACCTGGCCACCGGGGGGCTCCGAACGCTCTTCGCGGCTCAGCGGGAGGCCCTGAGGCGGTGACGGTGCGACTCCTGGTGGCGACGCGGAGCGCAGACAAGCTGCGGGAGATCCGCCAGATCCTGCAGGAGGTTCCGGGTCTCGAGCTGGTGGATCTCGACGCGGCGGGTGTGGCGCCGGACCCGGCGGAGGAGGGGATCGAGCGCTTTCAGACCTTCGAGGAGAACGCGCTGGCCAAGGCGCGGTACTTCCATGCCCGGACGGGGATCCCCACGGTGGCCGACGACTCCGGTCTCGAGGTGGATGCGTTGGGCGGCGCGCCCGGCGTGCGCTCGAAGCGTTTCGCGCCGGAGGCGGGTCTCACGGGACGCGCCCGGGACGAGGCGAACAACCGCCACCTGCTGGCGTGTCTCGAGGAGGTCCCCCCCGGGGAACGGACGGCGCGCTACGTCTGTGTCGCCGCCCTGGTGGGGCTCACCGAAGATCCCCTGGTGGTGCGCGGGGAAGCGCCGGGCCTCGTGGTGGAGGACGCGCGGGGAAGCGGCGGGTTCGGGTACGACCCGCACGTGTGGGATCCGGAGCTGAGGAAGACGTTCGCGGAGATGACACCGGAGGAGAAGAACGCGCGCAGCCACCGGGGCGCGGCGTTCCGGGGGCTGGCGGAGCGACTCAGGGAGGTGGTCGATGGCTGACGCTCGCAACACACCTGTGGAGATCGGTCCCAGCGCCGACGGCACCCGGCTGCGCATCGTCTGGGAAGACGGGGTGACCTCGGAGTTCGAGCCGCGCACCCTTCGCCTGCGCTGCCCCTGCGCCATGTGCGTGGATGAGATGACGGGGCTGCGCATCCTCAAGCCCGAACAGGTGGCCGGCGATGTGTATCCCACCGCCATCCACTACGTAGGGCGCTACGCCCTCCAGTTCGTCTGGAGCGACGGCCACGACACCGGGATCTATCCCTTCGACTTCCTGCGGGATCTCTGGGAAGAACGCTCGGGAGACCCCACCGGCTGAGCTCCGGAGGCCCGGCGGGGGGAGGCGCAGGCTCCTGGGAGCCTGTCCGAGTAAGAGAGCGGGCCGCGTTGGGCGTGCCACGGCCCCGAATCCTAGACGGCG
>WGEM01000567.1 GCA_015492755.1 Gemmatimonadota bacterium
GACGGCTGGGCAGGAAGGGAGGGCTGGGCTTCTACCGGTACGAGAAGGGGCGGGAGAAGGGTGTGGACCCGGAGATCTACCGGGTGCTGGCTCCCGCGCTGGGCCCTCGCCGGGAGGGCCTGGACGAGCGAGAGATCCGACTCCGCCTGGTGGCGCAGATGATCGCCGAAGCGGCCCGCGCCCTGGAGGAGGGGATCGTCAGGACCGCCGCCGCGGTGGATCTGGCCATGATCATGGGCACCGGCTTCCCGCCCTTCCGGGGTGGGCTCCTGCGCTTCGCCGACACCCTGCACCCGCGTGGGGTCGTGGACCGGCTCCGGGAGCTGCACGAGCGTTACGGCGAGCGGTTCCAGGTCCCGCGTCTCCTGGAAGAGCTGGCGGAGCGGGATCAGGGCTTCTACGACGCGTTTCCGGGGTGAGGATCGGCGTCGTCCCCGCCGCCGGGCAGTCGCGGCGGATGGGACTTCCCAAGGCGTCGCTGGACGCCGGCGGCGCCACCTTCCTGGAGCGGGTGTGTGCCGCCCTCCGGGAGGGCGGATGCCGCCAGGTGTGGGTGGTGGTGGGCGCCCCCGAGGAGCCCGCCGCCACCACCGCCCTCGCCGCCGGATGGACCCGCCTGCTCACGAATCCCGATCCGGGGGAGGGACCCATCACGTCCATTCGCGTGGCGCTCCACGACACCGGGCCTGAGGTGGAGGGGATCGTCCTCCTCCCGGTGGACCACCCTCTGGTGCGGCCCGCCACCGTGCGTCGTGTCCTGGACGCCGCGGAGGAGCCGGGAGTGGACGTGGCGGTGGCGGCGTACCGGGGCCGGAGAGGACACCCCGCCTACTTCGCGCGAACGTGCTTCGCCGACCTTCTGGATCCCGCACTGGAGGGAGGCGCCCGCACGGTGGTGCACCGACACCTGGAGCGAGCCCGGGTGGTGGAGACCGACGACCCGGGCGTGGTGACCGACATCGACACCCCGGAGGCCTACGAGGCGGCGTTCGGCCGGCCGCCGGAGGTGCTGCGATGACGCTGCATCCCGCCGAAGCGGCGCGCCTTCTGGTGGAGACGGCGGAGGCCGGCGGCGAGGCCGCGGTGGCGCTGGTGGTGGGCGCGTCGGACGAGGCGTTCCTCGGTCGGAGGCTGGCGGTCCGCCGGACGCCCGACGGTGGGGAGTTGCGTGTGGGCGTGGCGGACGACGTGGACCGGGCGCTGGAGCCGGTCCTGATCCCCGTGTTGCAGGACGCCCTCTCTGACCGGCGCGCAGCGGACGGCCTCCGCGAGGTCGCCGGCCCGGACGGTGGTGCTCTGGAGGTGTACGTGGAGATCCGGCGCCCCGTGCAGGAGCTGGTGATCGTGGGCGCCGGCCACATCGCGCAGCCCCTCTCCCACCTCGGGGCCCTCCTGGGCTTCCGGGTGGTGGTGCTGGACGACCGCCCGGATTTCGCCACCCGCGAGCGCTTCCCCGACGCCCACCGGGTGCTGCGGGTGGACTTCGACCACCCCTTCGCCGAGGTGACCCTCCACGAGCGCACGCACATCGTCCTGGTGACGCGGGGCCACCGCTACGACTATCCGGCGCTGCTGGCGGCGCTGCGCGCCGAGCCGGCCCCGCGCTACATCGGGATGATCGGCAGCCGGCGGCGGGTGCGGGCCACGTATCACCAGCTTGTGGAGGACGGCATCGACCCCGCCGCGCTCATCCGCATCCACGCCCCCATCGGACTGGACCTGGGCGCGGAGACGCCCGAGGAGATCGCGGTGGCGGTGGCGGCGGAGCTGGTGCTGGTACGCCGGGGCGGTACCGGGCGGCCGCTCCGCGAGCTGGCGCGCGTCGCCGAACGATTCTTCGGAGGTGAGTCATGAGCGTGACGCCCATCGATCCCGGCGTGGTGGTGGGGCACGTACACCTGAAGGTGGCGGACCTGGAGCGCAGCATCGCCTTCTACAGCGGTGTGCTGGGCTTTGAAGTGATGCAGAGGATGGGAGACGGAGCGGCCTTCCGTTACCCCTCCCGCGCCTCGCTGGGCCGGGCGCTCAAGCGACTGATGGAGGCGGGCATACCTCTGGAAGGCGCCGCGGACCACGGCGTCAGCGAGGCCCTCTACCTGCGCGACCCCGACCAGAACGGCGTCGAACTCTACGTGGACCGCCCGCGAGAGCTCTGGCCGCGCGCGCCCGACGGGAGTCTGCAGATGGTGACACGCCCGCTGAACATCGGAAGCCTCCTCCGCGCAGCGGAGGAGGAGTAGTTGCCAGGGGTATTCACATCACCGAGGATCCCCGCATGACCCACGACGACGACCGGAGGCTCACCGAGGCCCTTCTGGAGGCGCGCCGGGCGGGGCGCGCCTGCGCGCTGGCCACCGTGGTGCACACGAGAGGCTCCACGCCCCGCAAGGTGGGGGCACGGATGCTGGTGGAGCCGGAGCGGGGTCTCGTGGGCACCATCGGCGGAGGCTGCGGCGAGGCGGAGGTCATCGAGGCGGCGCGCGCCGTGGTGGCCGACGGGCGGCCCCGCCGGGTGCGGGTGGAGCTCACCGACGACTTTGCCTCCTGGAGCCCCGCCGTCTGCGGGGGCGTCATGGACGTCTTCGTGGAGGCGGTACCGGCCGCCGACGAGGTGTGAGCGCACCACCGCGGGTCCGCATCCACTACCTGCGGCCGCCGGACCGGGAGCAGCTCTTCGAGCAGGTGGTGGTCCACGAGGACCCGGAGGTCATCGTGACGCTGGCGGAGTCGGTCTCCTACGACCCGCCGCTGGTCATCGACGGCGCCGTGGCGCTGGAGAATGGATCGCCTGCGGTCTGGTTCACCTTCCCCGGCCGGTGGCACGACGTGGGCGCCTTCCACCGCGCCGACGGAACCTTCACCGGCTACTACGCCAACGTGCTCACGCCCCCTCGGATCGAGGGTCGGGAGTGGTGGACCACCGACCTCTTCCTGGACGTATGGTTGAGCGCCGACGGAGCGCGGCGGCTCCTGGACGAGGAAGAGCTGGAGGCGGCGGAGTGTGCCGGGCACGTATCTCCCGGGTTGGCGGCACGGGCGCGCGCCGAGGCGCAGGAGCTCATGGCGCGGGCCGAGGCGGGTCTGTGGCCACCGGAGGTGGTGCGTGTGTGGACGCTGGAGCGGGCCCGGCTTCAGTCCTCCACGAGATAGGCGGCGCAGAGGCGGTCCACGTCTACGTGGAGCTGCTTCAGCACCGCAGGATCCTCCCGAACGCAGTCGATGAGCCGGTCGTAGGCGTCCAGCGCCTTACGGGGAATCTCCACTTCCTCGTGATGGTACGAGCCCTCGTCCACGAAGAGGAGCCGCACCTTCGCCTTCTTCCTGCTCACATCCGCCTCCTGCCGATCAGTGGGAGCGGCGCAGCCGCGGCAGCTCCGCCAACGACGCCACGAAGATGAGCGTGATGAGCACCGCGGAGACCACGCAGTACTGGCACCAAGCGCGGATCACCGCCGCCTCCAGATACGTCAGGTACGCGGAGAACGCCGTCCCCGCCACCGCCCCCGCCAGGAGGAGGCCGCCGATGAGGCGGGACGTGCGGTGCGCTGGCTGCAGCCCCGCCATGGCCAGCACGAAGAGCGCGGCATAGCCCGCCACCCCGATGGCGGACACGGGCACCGGTCCCACCTTCGCGTACGGACTGGACTGAACCGTGGCGCAGTCTCCCACCCCGCAGACGATGGGGCCGGTGAGACCGAGGTTGTGGGCGAGTAAGTACAGCGCCACGAAGAAACCCACCAGCGCCAGCACCGCGATGGCCATCCGGTTCCTGGGCGGCGCCACCCCGACGGATTCCACCGGATGCACCACCACCTGCGCCTCCGGCGCCGGAGCGGTCAGTTGCCCTGCTGGGCCGCGGCCTCGATGGCCGCCATGGCCTGCTCGATGGCCTGGTAGCTGGCCTGGTTCAGGCGGCGGAGCTGGCCATGCCCCTGCACCAGGATGGTGGGCGTTCCGTCCACACCCAGGGCCTCACCGAGCCTCATATTCGCCGTCACCACATCGGCGTACCGGTCGGAGCGGAGGCACCCTTCGAAGGCCTCGGCGTCCAGCCCCAGCTCTTCGGCGTAGTCCACGAAGAGGTTCACAGGCTTCTCCCGCGCCGACCACTGGTTCTGGTTGCGGAAGAGGACGTCGTGGTACTCCCAGTACCGGTTCTGCTCGCCGGCGCAGCGGGCGGCACGCGCCGCCAAAAAGGCATTGGGGTGGATCATGATGAGGGGGAAGTCGTACAGGACGAACTTCGCCTTCCCCGTCTCCACCAGCATGAGATCGATCTGCGGCTTCACGCTCAGCGCGAAGCCTCCGCAGCCCGGGCACTGGTAGTCGGCGAACTCCACGATGGTGAAGGGCGCCGACTCGTCGCCCCGCTGGATCCCCTGGGCCATGCGCACCAGCGTCGCCTCGTCGTCCAGCCCCGGCACCTCCACCGGCTCCGACGCCGCCGACCCCAACGTCC
>WGEM01000568.1 GCA_015492755.1 Gemmatimonadota bacterium
CTTCTTGTACGGGCGCCCCGACGTGCGCGACGGCCTGAAGCCGGTGCACCGCCGCATCCTCTACGCCCTGTACGAGGCCGGCCTCACGCCGGGGCGCCCGTACAAGAAGAGCGCCACGGTGGTGGGTGACGTGCTGGGGAAATACCATCCCCACGGGGACTCGGCGGTCTACGACTCGCTGGTGCGGATGGTGCAGAGCTTCTCGCTCCGTTATCCGCTGGTGGACGGTCAGGGCAACTTCGGCTCGGTGGACGGAGACTCGGCGGCGGCGTACCGCTACACCGAGGCGCGCCTCACGCCGCTGGCCATGGAGATGCTGGCCGACATCGACAAGGAAACCGTCGATTTCGTGCCCAACTTCGACGGGAGCCGGCAGGAACCCACCGTGCTTCCGGCGAAGGTGCCGAATCTCCTGATGAACGGCTCCTCGGGGATCGCCGTGGGGATGGCCACAAACATCCCGCCCCACAATCTGCGCGAGGTGGTGGCGGGGGCCACGGCGCTCATCGACGACCCGGATCTGCCGCAGGAGGAGCTGGAGCGCCTCATCCAGGGGCCGGACTTCCCCACGGGGGGCTTCGTCTGCGGCCGCGAGGGGATCCGGGACGCGTACCGCACCGGACGCGGGCGCATCGTGATGCGTGCCCGCGCCGAGATCGAGCAGACCGAGCAGGGCGCGGATCGCATCATCGTGACGGAGATCCCGTTCATGGTGAACAAGTCGCGCCTCATCGAGCAGATCGCGCAGCTGGTGCGCGACAAGAAGCTGCCCGACATCCGCGACCTCCGGGACGAATCGGACCGCGAGGGGATGCGCATCGTCATCGAGTTGAAGCGCGGCTCGGTGCCGGAGGTGGTGCTCAACCGGCTGTACAAGCACACGCAGATGCAGTCCACCTTCGGCGCCATCATGCTGGCCCTGGTGGACGGCCAGCCGAAGATCATGACGCTGCGCGAGATGCTGCAGCACTTCATCGACCACCGCCACACGGTCATCGTGCGGCGCAGTCAGTACGACCTGGCGCGGGCCCTGGAGCGCGAGCACATCCTCGAAGGGCTCAAGATCGCCGTCGACAACATCGATGAAGTCATCAAGGTCATCCGCGGCTCCAAGGACACGGAGACGGCGTCCAACCAGCTCCAGGAGCGCTTCGAACTCTCCCAGCGCCAGGCCAGGGCGATTCTCGACATGCGGCTGGCGCGGCTCACCGGGCTGGAGATCGAGAAGCTGGAGGCCGAGCTGACGGAGGTCCGGGCGCGCATCGACGAGCTTCGCGAGATCCTGGGATCCCGCGAGCGGCGCATGGAGATCCTCAAGGAGGAACTCCAGGAAGTCTCGGAGAAGTACGGCGACGACCGCCGGACGCAGATCACCGACGCGGTGGGCTCCTTCAACGTGGAGGACCTCATCGCCGAAGAGGACATGGTGATCACCGTCTCCCACCAGGGCTACGTGAAGCGACTGGCGCTGGACACCTACCGGGCCCAGCGCCGCGGCGGGCGGGGCCTGCGGGGGATGGACACCAAGGACGAGGACTGGGTGGAGCACCTCTTCGTGGCCTCCACCCACGACTACCTCATGATCTTCACCCGCCAGGGGAAGTGCTACTGGATCAAGGTCTGGGAGCTGCCGGTGGGCGAGCGGACGTCGCGCGGAAAGCCCATCGTGAACCTCCTGAACCTCTCCGACGACGAGGAGATCGCCGCCGTGGTGCCGGTGCGGGAGTTCTCCGATGACCGGAACCTCATGTTCTGCACCCGGATGGGGGTGGTGAAGAAGACGCCCCTCTCGGCGTACGGCAACGTGCGGGTGGTGGGCCTCAACGCCATCAACATCCGCGAGGGCGACGAGCTCATCGACGTGCAGCTCACCTCCGGCGACGACGAGATCATCCTGGCCAGCCGGAAGGGGATGGCCATCCGCTTCCACGAGTCGAACGTGCGCACCATGGGGCGTGTCGCCGCCGGCGTACGGGGGATCGACCTCCGCTACGGCGACTACGTGGTGGGCATGGTGGTGGTGCCGCCCGACTCCGACGCCACGCTTCTGGTGGTGTCCGAGAATGGGCTGGGCAAGCGCACCCCGGTGGAGGAATACCGCCTGCAGCGCCGCGGCGGGATGGGCGTCATCAACCTCAAGGTCTCGGAGAAGACCGGCGAGGTGGTGGCCATCAAGGCGGTGCGCGACGACGAACAGCTCATGCTCATCACCCGGAACGGCGTCATCAACCGGCAGCGGGTGGCGGACATCCGCGTCATCGGACGAGCCACCCAGGGCGTGAAGCTGGTGAACCTGGACGAGGGAGACGTGGTGGTGGACGTGGCCCGTGTCGTGGTGGAGGAGGACGACGACGCGGCCGGCGAGGAAGCCGAGGCCGGCGTCGCTGCCGAGGCCGGGGAGGATCCGGGCGCGTGAGCGACATCGTCCTGGGAGAGGGACTCGTCGGTCTCACCGAGATCGAGGCTGCGGCCCGGCGGCTCGCCGGGGTGGCGGTACGCACACCCCTCCTGCCCGTGGACGTGCTCTCCGAGAAGGTGGACGCGCAGGTGCGCCTCAAGTGCGAGAATCTTCAGCGTGCCGGCTCCTTCAAGATCCGCGGCGCCTACAACTTCGTCTCTCAGCTCTCCGACGAGCAGGTCCGCCAGGGCATCATCACGTACTCGTCGGGGAATCACGCCCAGGCAGTTGCGCTTGCGGGTAAGCTGCGCGGGGTGCGGGTGGTGGTAGTGATGCCCACCACGGCTCCCAAGGTGAAGCGGGACGGCGCCCAGCGTCTCGGCGCCGAGCTGGTCTTCGAGGGCACCACGTCGGTGGAACGGAAGGCCCGGGCCGAAGAGATCGCCGAGCGGGAGGGCCTGGTGATCGTGCCGCCCTTCGACCACCGCCACATCATCGCGGGGCAGGGCACGGTGGGCCTGGAGATCGCCCGCGAGTGGGAGGACGTGGATCTGGTGTTGGTGCCCATCGGCGGCGGCGGGCTGGCCAGCGGGGTGGCCGCAGCGGTGAAGCGCATCCTTCCGGGCGCGAAGGTGGTGGGTGTGGAGCCGGAGGGCGCCGCGTCCATGCGTAAGGCGCTGGACGAGGGCGCGCCCACGCTCCTCGGTGAGGTCGACACCATCGCCGACGGGCTGGCGCCCGTCATCGCCGGCGAACTCACCTTCGAGCACGCGCGGGAGCTCCTGGATGACGTGGTCACCGTCGATGACGACGCCATCCGTGCCGCCACGTCGCTCCTCATCACGCACCACAAGCTGGTGGTGGAGTTCTCCGGCGCAGCCACCACCGCGGCGCTCCTTTCCGGAACGGTTCGCGCCGAGGGGTTGCGTGTGGCGGCGGTGGTGAGCGGCGGAAATCTGGATCCCGCCCTCCTGGCCGGGCTGGCATGATCGCTCCGCTCCCTCGTCGGGTGGTCCTCTTCGACATCGACGGAACGCTGGTGGCGGGCGGGCCGGCCAAGGACGCCTTCATGGCCGCCATGCTGGAGACCTACGGCACCACCGGCGACGTGGAGACGGTGAGTTTCGCCGGGAAGACCGATCCACAGATCGCGCGGGAGCTGCTCCTCAGGGAAGGCTTCTCCCCGGAGCGCATCGAGGAGGGCTTCCCGAGCCTCTGGGAGGGCTACACCCGTCGCCTGGCGGAGGCCCTCGTCCACCGCCCCATGGAGGTGCTCCCCGGGGTGGTGGAGCTGCTGGATGCGCTGGGCGAACTCCCCGACGTGGGACTGGGGCTCCTCACCGGCAACATCCGGCGCGGTGCGGAACTCAAACTCGGCTCCGCCGGCCTCTGGGACCGCTTCGCCACGGGGGGCTTCGGCTCCGACGCCGAGGACCGCGACGCGCTCCCGGCGGTTGCGCTGCAGCGCGCGAGGAGCGTGTGGCACGACGGGATCACGCCTGCCGACGCCGTCATCGTGGGAGACACGCCCCGGGACGTGACCTGCGGGCTGCGCAGCGGTATCCGTACCCTGGCGGTGGCCACCGGCCGCTTCGGCGTCGACGACCTGCGGGCCAGCGGAGCCCACCGCGTGGTGCCGGACCTCCGGGACACCGAGGCACTGGTGTCGTGGATTTCCGGAGAGGGAGGTGCCGCCCGGGCGCCTGCTTGATCGGTCTGAAGGGGAGGAGCATCTTGAGGCCCCAGGGGAAGGAACGACGAGTCAACGCCCGCCGCGTGCGGGCCCGGTCGGGAGTGAGACGTGTCCAAGGCTGACGAACGGAAGAAGCGCCGCGAAGGCGGCTCCGAAATGAAGACCCTCTACACCATCATCGCGGTGGTGGCGGTGGTGGGGATCGCCGTGGTGGGCTACAC
>WGEM01000569.1 GCA_015492755.1 Gemmatimonadota bacterium
GGCGGAGCGGGGGCGGGCTGGCCGCGCGGTGATCGCCGGGCCGGCGGGCATCGGCAAGACGCGCCTGGCGCTGGAAGTGATGCGCGGCGCGGTGGCGGCGGGGGCACAGGCCGCGCGGGTGCGCTGCCACCGTGCGGAGCGGCGTCTGGCGTGGGGGGCTGCGGCGGAGCTGGTGCAGTCGCTCATGGAGCTCGAGGGTGCGGCGGGCACCAGCCACACCACCGACCAGGTGCTCCGGGCGCTGGCGCCGGCGGCGGCGGGCCACGGCGGGCCGGGCCGTTCCGGAGAGGAGGCTGCGCTCCGCGGCGAGCCCGCCGCCTACGCCGACGCGGTGCTGGATCTGGTGCGGGCGGTGGCGCACGAGGCGCCGCTGGTGCTCCTCATCGACGACGTGCAGTGGTGCGACGCCGAGAGCCGCACGCTCCTGGCGCGGGTGGCGCGCAAGCTGGGCCGGGACGACGCGGTGCTGGTGCTGCTCACCACCCGCGATGCGCTGGCGGATCAGGACCTGATGGAGGCGGTGGAGGAGTGTCTCGAGCTGGGCCCGCTCTCGCCCGAGGAGGTGCGGGAGATGGTGGAGCTGGCGGTGCGGGTGGAGCCGCCGGAGGCGGCGGAGCGGGTGGCGGCGGAGATCGCCCGCGCCTCGGGAGGCAACCCCCTCTTCGTGGGCGAGGTGCTGCGCCGCTTCCGCGACGACGGCTGGATCGTGCCGGACGCGGAGGCCGAAGGCGGCTGGGTGCTCGACGCCCGCCGGCTGCCGGAGCGGATCGAGCTGCCGCACCACGTGCTGGACGTCATCGGCGCCCGCATGGCGCAGCTTCCCGCCGAGGCGAGGCGGGTGTGCGCGGCGCTGGCGGAGATGGGGAGCGCCCAGCCCAGCGACACGGTGCGGGAGTGTGCCGGGCTGGAGACGCAGCCCTTCCTGCGGGCCGTCTCGGAACTCCTGAACCGCGGGGTACTGGAGTGGGCGGAGGGCCACCGGCTGGACTTCACGCACGAGCACCTGCGCGAGGCGGCGCAGCGCCTGGCGCGGGAGGAGCAGGCAGCGGCGTCCGGTGGAGGTGACGGCCCCACCCCGCCCTGGTACCGGAGGCGGCCCGGGTGGGCGGCCGCCGCGGTGGTGGCCGCGGTGGCGCTGGCGGCGGCGGGCCTCCAGCGGTGGGCCGGCGGTGCGGATGAGCCCACCTACCCGTACGGCCGGGGCGTCCTGGTGGTGGACCGCGGCGACAGCATCTGGGCGCTCCGCCCGCCGGACCGCATCGGCGGCGCATGGACCGTGGAGCGCTGGGACCCGGGCCGGTGGCCCATCGCGGACCGCACCTTCCAGAGGCTCGATGACGGCACGCTGGTGGTCACCGGGAGGATTCTGGACCCCGTGAGCGGTCCCGGCTCCGCGCGGGTGGTGGGCGACACCGTCGAGATCGTCTGGGACCGCCCGGACGCCGACGACAACATACCGCTCCCCTGGCCGGGTGACTCGACGCTCTATGCCGTCGTGGTGGAGCGGAAGGACCTGGGGCGGTATGCCCACAACCTTCTCCTGCTCCACACCCGGGACGGCACCGCCGACACCCTCCTCCGGAGCGACGGCCCGCTCTTCGCGGCGGGGTGGCGTCCCGACGGCGCAAGGCTCTTCGCCGCCACGTACTACCGCACCGTGGACACGCTGTACCTCCTCACGCCGCGGGGGAAGCTCCTCCGGCAGATCGCGCTGGACGCGGCGCCCGGACTTCAGGTGCGGCGCTGGTGCCCGGACGGCGACGCTCTTCTCGGCAGCTTCAAGCGCGACGGTCTTGGCTTCCCTGTGCTGGTCGACCCGAACAACGGTGAGATACTGTGGGTCGACTCCCTCACGGCGGGCGTCAGCCCGGAGTCCGCGTGTCTCGGCACGGCGGTGGGCGCGGTGTATTCCGGTGTCCGGGACGCGCGCCGGCGACTCTGGTTCAGTGACTGGGTCCTGGACTCCACGTACGTGCTGGCGGAACTGGATCCATGGCCGGGTGGAAGTAGCTCCGTCACCTGGCTCCCCGACCACATCGAACCGGTGGTCCAGGCCCTACACCTGGAGCCCGATTCGCTGCGTCTGGTAGTGGGAGCGTCCGCCGCGGTGCGCGCCAAGGCGCGCACGCGTGCCGGGACACGCCCGGTCCCCCTCGTCTGGGGCTCCTCCGCGCCCCACATCGTCGGCGTCACTGCGGACGGTACGGTGACCGCCAACCGCCCCGGCGAAGCGTGGGTGACGGCCACATACGAAGCGTGGCTCACCGACTCCGTGCGCATCCATGTGGAGCAGGGACAGCCCCCGGACCTCATCTTCCGCGATCACTTCGAGTCGCTGGATGCCTGGGAGGTCCTGGGGACGCCGCCGGCCCGTCCCGACACGCTGGACGGCGTCCCGGTGCTCTCGCACCAGGGTGACGGGAGATTCACCGATCCGGTCATCAGCCGCACGGCCTTCGACGCCCACCAGGGGCTCACACTCGAGGTGAGTTTCCGTCTGGACGTCACGCGGCCCGAACGCCAGAAGGTGAACGTCTGCCTGGACGGCGGGATCCCGTGGTTCATGCCCGGCTATACCCCCGATGGCCACGCCGACGAGGCGGGTGTCTGCATCTTGTGGCCCCTGCACGAGGGAGCGGCGCAGCGTCTGGACCGCATGGCGCTCAGGAACCACCGGCTCGGCATCGCGGAAGAGTTTGAGATCGCCAACCCCGACGCCGTCTGGACCGACGTGGCGCTCCAGCTTCAGCCCGACGGTCAGGTGGACGTCTTCCTCAATCAGGAGCATGTCTTCACCTCGCGCTTTTCGTACCAGCCCGAGCCGGGGACCCGCCTCCACATTGCCCTGGCCGGTGCCGCGTACGGCACGGAGCTCTACTTCCGCGACGTGTACC
>WGEM01000570.1 GCA_015492755.1 Gemmatimonadota bacterium
CCGGATTGCGGGAGAAGCCCCGCAACGTCGAGGCTGGAAAGGAAATGGCCAGCAACCAACCACTGCTTGATCGCGATGCCGTCCTGGTGGCCCTCGTTTCCGGCGTGGTAACACTCGGCGCGCAGGTCCTCTGGACTCGGATGTTCGCGCAGGTGCTCCAGAACTCCGTGTACTCGTTTGCCGCGATTCTGGTGATATTCCTGCTGGCATTGGGTATCGGTGGGGTAGTAGCTCACATACTGGCACGTGGAAAGCGTGATCCACTCACGACCGTTGGCCTGTTGCTCGGTGCCTCAGCCGCTCTGATCGCTCTTTCGCCTCTGATCTTTTACCGTCTTACCGATGGACTGGTTTACGTAGGTATCGGCGCACGGTGGGGGACATATATCGCCTCCGTCTTCTTCCTTGTGGCAGCGGTGCTGCTGGTGCCGGTCGTGGTGATGGGAACGGTCTTTCCCTATCTTCTGAAGGCCTCACGATTCAAGAGTTTAAGCTCAGGATCGCTTGCCGGTCGATTGGTGTTTTTCAACTCGTTGGGTGCGGCGCTGGGACCGGTGCTGACGGGCTTCATTCTTCTTGACCGGCTTGGCCTGTGGGCATCCGTAGTCGTGCTCGGGGTGGTGTACGCCGTGCTCGGGCTGTTCGTGACACGGTCGTCCCGGCGCCGTGTCCGTGTGATGGTACTTGGATTGTCAGTCGTGGTCCTCGCGACCGCTCTGTTCAGGCCGCCTCCGGCGCGCCTCCAACCTGGTGAGATTCTGAAAGAGGTGCGCCAAGCGAGCGACGGGGTAGTGGCGGTGGTGGATAACCGCGGAAGCCTCGAGCTCCGGATGGACAATTACTATGTCTTGGGGGACTCACGGTCGGCGCTTGTCGAGCGCATGCAGGCTCACATACCGATGATGCTCCATGACGATGGTCGGTCCGTTCTGTTTCTCGGCATGGGCACGGGGATCACGGCAGGCGGAGCCTTGGCGCATGAGCCCGAACAAGTGGTCGTCGTGGAGCTCGTCAGCAACGTCATCCGCCTCGCCGAGCGATATTTCGCGCCGTGGACTGCCGGACTGTTCCGGGACCGACGGGTCAGGATCGTGTCGGACGATGCGCGAAGTTTTCTTCTCGGCAGTCATGATCGGTTCGACGTGATCGTGGGTGATCTGTTCACCCCTTGGCACGCGGGAACTGGGAGCCTTTACACCCTTGAGCACTTCCGTCTCGTGCGAGAACATCTTACCGACGGGGGTATCTTCGCCCAGTGGCTTCCCCTGTACCAGCTCACTCCTGAGGTATTCGGCTCCATCGCGGCCACCTTCGCAGAGGTCTTCCCTCAGGTGACGGTCTGGCGTGCCGACTTCTCCGACACGAGAGCAAGCATTGCCCTGATCGGGCAGGACGAGGGAAGCGTGCTCGATCCTGTCACGATTGCACGCGGTGCCCGTATCATTCTGGGGAGTACGAGTGATGGGAGGGGGGTGGAGTCGGACTCCGGGAACGGGGGCGACCATATGGCCACGTTGTTCTATGCCGGGAATCTTAGTCGTGTCCCCGAGCTGATCGAAGGTGCGGTGATCAACACCGATGATCGTCGAGTCGTTGAGTTCGAGCTACCCGTGCGCTCACAGGAAGCCAACGCCACGGGGTCGGGTTTCATGTCGGGGGCTAGGCTAGTACGATTCCTGAGAACACTCCATGAGGCCCAACCACCGGACCGTGACCCGTATCTCGCCCGCCTCCCCGAGCGGGAGCGCCGGTATGTACACGCTGGGTATCTCTACTTCCGCTATCTGCGGCTTGCGCGTGCGGGAGAGTTCGAGAGAGCTGATGAGATCCTAGCGAAGATCGAAGCCATCACTCCGGAGTTTGCGGCGACGATCAAGGCCGCCCGTGCCGAGAGGACACCAGAATAGGGAGGCGGATATGAGAGTTCTGGAACGGCGGTCGTGGAGAACAGGTCCACGATTCGGCGCGCTGGTACTGGCTCTCTCCATGCCAGCATGTATGGTTGCAAGAAGTCCGTTTCACGATGGGAGAGCGGACGCCGCCATGGCCCGCTCATCATCGCGCGTTCTCACCGCTGCCGAACTCAGTGAGGTCTCGCAACTCAACGCGCTCCAGGCCATCGAGCTCCTCCGGCCGGGATGGCTTCAGTCGCGAGGACGAGTCACGATCGACAATCCGGAGAACCAACGTATTCGGGTCGTGGTGAACAATGGATCCGCGGGTGAGCTGCAGGATCTTGCAGGGATCCCCGTGACGGATGTACGTGAGATGAGGTACCTGAATGCGCGGGAGGCCACAACACGCTACGGAACAGGATATCCGGAGGGCATCGTGGTGGTCATCACTCGACAATGACCTGGTTCTGGTCGAATAGCGTTTCGCCGATCAACCGCTCTGTCCGGCGTACCGGCTTGCACCGGCGTTCATCCGCTGAGACATTGGGGTACGGATCCAACATGACGCTCCTGCCGGAGGGTCCGGTAGGGAAAGGAGCGGTTGGTTATGGACAAACGGGGCGGCAGCACATTCCATGCAGATCGCAGGGGGCTTGCAAAGCTGCTGGGGACACTCGAAGCGGAGCTCATGGAGTTCGTGTGGACTGCCGGGAAGGCAGTGACGGCCAGGGAAGTATGGAAAGGCTCCGGAACGTCGGCCAAGTACGTCACGGTGGTGACGGTGCTCAACAACTTGGAGAAGAAAGGTCTCCTACACAGAGAGCGTCGGGGTAAGCGACTGGTGTTCGAACCGGTTGACACCCAGGAAGGATTCGTGACGGAGATGACGCGTAAAGTGCTCCAAGGCCTCCTCGACCTATCCCCCCGCATCGCGGTCACGGCCTTCGTTGGGGCCTTGAACGATCTCCAACCCGAGGGTCTGGAGCAGCTACGAGAAGAGCTGAGCGCGTACATGAAGGATCGTGATCGGGAGGAGAATCGAGAAGAGGGATGATCGGGGTACCACGCTCTGTGATCGGTGTCCGTAGCACCGTATTGCCCGAGATTGCTGGCATCGGGCTCCTGTCATTGGTCAGCCTCACACCACTTGCGTTCTCGAGCGGTGTGGAGTCGGTCGATTGGGTTCTTTTTCACCGACCAGATCCTCGGGGTTTGTTTCGGCTGGAGCCCATCGTGGGGCTCGATGCGTGGTTGCACTGGCTCGCGCGTATTCTGATCCTTGTCGGGCTCGTGCACGTGCTCGTGAGGCGAATCGTGCCTTTTACGGTATTCCGCCTCAGGATGGGCGATGCGGAGATCGCCCCACCGGAGCCGGGGACCCGCCTGTTCGAAGTCGGACGCCGCTGCAACTGCCTCACTTCGCTGCGCGTCCTGCCGCGCCGCCACGGTGCCGCAGCGTTTACAGCCGGCCTGCTGAAGCCCCGGATCTACGTCTCCGAGTTGTTGGTCGAGGTTCTGGACGACCGGGAGCTTGAAGCCCTTCTCCTTCACGAGCTTCAGCATTGCCGCAGTCGGGATCCCGCTCGGGCTCTGGTTGTCACGACGCTCGTGGATCTGGTGTGGTGGCTCCCGCTCGCTCGGGCCCTGGAACGTCGGGTGATGACGAAAATCGAGTTCGCGGCGGATGACGCGGGTGCCCGCGTCGGACGGGGATCCCTCGCCTCGGCCATTCTGAAGGTGGCCCGGTTCCATGTGGCCCCACCCGCTCCGTCAGGAGCGGTCTCCTTTGTGCCGGGTGCCGGTGTGGCTGTGCGGGTGCGTCGCTTGCTGGGAGACTCCGAGTATCCCTCGAAATGGCCGCTGGACCAGAGCCGAATCCGAGCCACTTTCGTAGTGTTGTGCGGGCTCTGGGCGCTGGGTTTAACGGCCTATGGCACCCACCACGCCCATCAGCCGCATGCCGACTCCGCCATCGAAGATGGCCAGGTTGAGGATGACTGAGACCTGAGACCATTGACACGAGGCCCGAGCTCGTGTCCACGCCATCCGGGATGCTGGTAGCGAGCTTCCGGTGCCCCGAAGGTGACGGTGAGCCTGTGAGTCGTTTCGCCCCTGCTCGTGGGTAAGACGCACCGGGGCGTCATCGTCCGTTTCCAATCCTCCGTTTCAGCTCCAGCTCGTGGAACCAGAGGTCGTCGTTGGGCACGTCCAGCCTCACCTCCTCCACGGAGCCGAGGGCATCCAGGACGAAGTGGGCGGTGCCCTCACCGAACCAGGCGAACTCCTTCCTCCAGCGGATGAGGAAAGTGTCGTGGTGCAGGTGCTCCAGGTCCGCCACCAGATCCGGGGCGGGCAGCAGGCGGAGGACCAGACCGCCGCCTTCCATCGTCACCGTAGCGTCGCCATACATCGCCCCGCCGTAGCGGCCGGTGTACGCCTCCAGGGGGAGGGAGGGCGACGTCGTGGGATCACGGAGCGCGAGCACGGAGTCCTGCCGGGCGTGGAACCGCTCCCGCGACGCCCACCAGCGAGGAAGCGCTTCGGCGCTCCAGTCCCGCGCGTCGCCCCCCAGGTAGGCGTCCAGCACCCGGTAGGTGAGGGCAGGCGCGATGCCTGTCATGGCGTTGGTGAGCACCACGATCCCGAGACGCTCCTCCGGCACCAGGACCACCTGCGAGAACATCCCGTCATACCCCCCGCCGTGGCTCACGATCTTCCGGCCGCGGTAGTCCGCCAGGCTCCACCCCAGCCCGTAGCCCCGGAAGTGGGTGGAGGGGTAGCGCTCCTGAACCGCGGGCGTCACCGCCAGGGGATTGTGGACCCGCCACATCTCCCGCTGCTGCGCCTCGCTGAAGAGGCGCACGCCGTCCTTCTCGCCCCCCTGGAGCTGAGCGATGAGCCACTGCGCCATGTCGTGGACGCTGGAGATGATCCCGCCGGCGGCGCCCATGGCGTCCCAGACCATCCAGTCGATGGGGCGCGTCTCACCACGCACGTACTTGTGGGGCGTGGCCACGTTCTCCATACCCGCCAGGCGGCGCACCGAGGTCACGGTGCGCGTCATGCCCAGCGGGCGGAAGAAGTGCTTGTCCACGTAGTCGTGCCAGTCCTCGCCGCTCACCGCCCTGAGCACCTCGCCGGCGGCGATGAACATGAGGTTGGAGTACCCGTATCCGGCGCGGAACGGGAAGCCCGGCTCCAGATGCCGCGCCCGGCGCACGATCTCCTCGGCGGAGTACGTGGTGCCGTACCAGAGGAGGTCGCCGGAAAAGGTGCCCAGCCCGCTGCGGTGGGAGAGGAGATCCCGGATGCGCATGTCGTCGCTCACCCACGGATCGTAGAGCCGGAACCACGGGAGGTGGTCCTGCACCCGGTCGTCCCACGAGAGGCGACCGTCGTCCACCAGCTGCGCCAGCGCGGCGGCGGTGAAGGCCTTGGAATTCGACGCGATGGCGTAGAGGGTGTGCTCGTCCACCGGGTCGGATGCACCCAGCGCCCGCACGCCGTAGCCCTTCTCCAGCACGATACGCCCGTCCTTCACGATGGCCACCGAGAGCCCCGGCACCGGCCACGCGGCCTGCGCGCGGGCGAAGTAGGCGTCCAGCTCCGCCAGGTCCGGCTGCTGGGCGGCGAGGGCGTGCACGCCCGGGACGAACAGGGCCAGCGCCGCCGCCAGTGGCACACCGCGGCGCAGTCCCGCTCCCCACACGTGTCTTCGCATGGTTCGACTCCCTTCCATGTGGCTCACTCCGTGCTGGTGGGGGTTGCCTCCGCCTCCGGTTTCTTCTCCCGCGGCCCCAGGATCTCCTCGATCTCCTCGCGACCGATCACTTCCCGCTCCAGGAGCACCTGCGCCATGCGATCCAGCTTCTCGCGGTGCTCGCCGAGGAGCTTCTTCGCGTCCTCGTAGCACGAGGTGATGATCTTCAGCACCTCCTCGTCGATGGCCTGCTCCACACGTTCGGAGCGGCGGTCCACCTGCGGTCCCTGTCCCAGGAACCCCGGGCTCTCGTTGCGGACCAGCGAGAGATTCGGGAGTCGCTCGCTCATCCCGTACACCACCACCATGGAGCGGGCGATCTGCGCCACCTTCTCCAGGTCGTTGGACGCTCCGGTGGAGATCTCACCGAAGACCAACTCCTCGGCGGCGCGTCCGCCCAGGAGGCCTCGGATCTTGCCCAGGAGTTCGCTGCGGCTCATGAGGTAGCGGTCTTCGATGGGCCGCTGCAGCGTGTAGCCCAGCGCGCCGATCCCACGGGGTACGATGGAGACCTTCTGCACCTCGTCGGCGCCGGGCATGTAGTAGCCCACGATGGCGTGGCCCGACTCGTGGTACGCCACCACCTTGCGCTCCTCTTCGCTGATGATGCGGTTCTTCTTCTCCAGGCCGGCGATGACGCGCTCGATGGCCTCCTCGAAGGTGCGCATGGAGATCTGCTCCTCACCCTTGCGGGCCGCAAGGAGCGCGGCTTCGTTGCACACCCCCGCGATGTCGGCGCCCACGAACCCGGGCGTCTGCTGCGCCAGCCGGTGCAGATCCACGTCGGGCGCCATCTTCAGCCGGCGGGTGTGCACGCGGAAGATGGCTTCGCGGCCCTTGAGGTCCGGGCGGTCCACCAGCACCTGCCGGTCGAAACGCCCGGGGCGGAGCAGCGCGGGGTCCAGCACCTCGGGCCGGTTGGTGGCGCCCATGAGGATCACCCCTTCGGTGCCCTGGAACCCGTCCATCTCCACCAGGAGCTGGTTCAGCGTATTCTCCCGTTCGTCGTGGCCACCCACGACGCCTACCGCCGCCCGGCTCTTCCCCAGCGCGTCCAGCTCGTCGATGAAGACGATGCACGGCGCCTTCTCCTTGGCCTGACGGAAGAGATCCCGAACCCGGGCGGCGCCCACGCCCACGAACATCTCCACGAAGTCGCTCCCTGAAAGCGAGAAGAACGGGACATCGGCCTCGCCTGCCACCGCCTTGGCCAGGAGCGTCTTTCCGGTGCCGGGCGGTCCCACCAGGAGTACGCCCTTGGGAAGCCGGGCGCCCAGCGCGGTGTAACGCTCCGGGTTCTTGAGGAACGCCACGATCTCCTTCACTTCCTCCACCGCCTCGTCCACCCCGGCCACGTCCTCGAAGGTGATCCGCTCCCCCATGTTCTCGGCCAGGATCTGCCCCTTCCCGCCGGGCAGGCTCAGCATGTTCCGCTGCGCCATGCCCATACGGCGGAAAATGAAGCCCCAGATGAGGAAGAGGAGGAAGAAGGGGAGGATCCAGTTGAGGAAGAAGTTGCGCAGGAAGTTGCTCTGGATGCGGCCCGAGTACTCCACGCCGGCGCTGTCCAGCTCCGCCAAGAGAGGCTGCTCGTCGATGCCGGGGAGGCGCACCACGTAGAACTGGCGACGGGTGCGCTCCTCCACCGATTCTACCCGCAGCCGCCACGGCGCGGTGGGACCCACGTCGATGGGGGCGGCGGAGTCCGTTGCGGTGCCTGGTGCCTCCGGTATCACCGCCGACGGGGAGTCGCCTGCCTCCACGCTGTCCCGCAGCTCACCCACGATGCGGTCCGGCAGGAGCACCACCCGCTCTACCTCGCCGGCCCGCACCTTCTGGCGGAACTCCGAGTAGGAGAGCTCGCGGGGCGCCCCCGTGATGGGAAGCGTCCATTGGAGCAGGAGAAGGCCCAGGAGGACCACGAGGTAGTAACCGATGGAGAAGCGGGTGCGGCGATCCATATCCATGCGTAGCCTGCCGGGGTGTCTGGCCTGCGGTGGGACGGGCCTCAAAAGTAGCGTCGGGCGCGGTGGCGGGCACCGGATGGAGACGGCGGAACCGCGAGGGTGTGCGTCCCCCTTCTCACCGCCCACCGCCGCGCTACCTTCCCCTGATCGCCCCGCACCACGTGCCGTCGGACCCCCAACGGAGACGCCCCATGCCCAACCTCCCTCCCGACGATGCCCTCCAGCGCCTCCGCGAGGGGAACGAGCGCTTCGTGGCCGGCCGTCCCTGGCGGGTGACGGAGAGCGGACAGGAAGTGAGGGCGGAGCTGGCGGCGGGCCAGCGGCCCTTCGCGGTGATCCTCGGCTGCTCCGACTCGAGGGTGACCGCCGAGCTGGTGTTCGACCAGGGCGTGGGCGACCTCTTCGTCATCCGCGTGGCGGGCAACATCGTGGCGCCGTCGCAGGTAGGCAGCGTGGAGTTCGCCGCCACCGCGCTGGGGACGCGCCTGGTGGTGGTGCTGGGCCACACCGGCTGCGGCGCCGTGGCGGCGACGCTGGACGAGCTGGAGCGCCCGTCCACGGAGCGCTCACCCAACCTGGCCGCCATCGTGGACCGGATCCGTCCGGCGGTGGAGGGGCTCCTGGAGACGGAGCTGCGGGCGCGTCCCGGGGAGCTGGCGCGGGCGGCGGTGCGGGCCAACGTCCGGGCCTCGGTGGACCACCTCCGCCACGGCTCGCGCATCCTGGAGGAGCGGGTCCTGGCGGGCGACGTGGTGGTGGTGGGCGCCGAATATGACCTGGAGACCGGGCGGGTGCGCTTCCTGGAGGAGTGAGCTCGCCTGCGTCAGGCCCCGGCGGCCCCGTCCATCCCCGCCAGCTCCTCCTCCACCCGTTCCCACGCGGCCAGCAGCTTCTCCAGGCGTGCCTCCGCCTCGGCGCGCTCCGCCTGGAGCGCGGCCACCTCGTCGGGGGAGGTGCGCTCGTAGAAGCCTTCGGCGCAGAAGGCCTCGTCGATGGCGGCGATGCGCGACTCCGCGGCCTCCACCGCCGCGGTGATCTCGTCGCGCTCCCGCTCCAGGCGGCGGCGCACCACCTCGGGGCGTTCCCTCCGGCGCGGCGCCTCCCGACGTGACGCCCCGCGCCGCCGACCTTCCGCCGCCTCGCGCCGCCGCGCCCGGCGTTCCGCCCGGGCGTGGAGCGCCGCGGTGTCGGCGTCCAGGTGGTCGTCCCCGCAGGCGTGGACGTATTCCTCATAGCTGCCGGGGTAGTCGCGCACGCCGTCGGCGGTGATCTCCACGATGCGCGTGGCGAGCCGACTCACGAACCACCGGTCGTGCGACACCAGGATGAGCGTGCCGGGGAAGTCCGCGAGTCCCACCACCAGCGCCTCGATGGACTCCAGGTCCAGGTGGTTCGTGGGCTCGTCCAGCACCAGGACGTTGGGTTCCTCCATCATGAGACGGGCGAAGATGAGCCGGGCCGCCTCCCCTCCCGAGAGCGTGCCAACCTTCTTGGCGCCGTCGTCGCCGGAGAAGAGCACCAGCCCCATCTGCGCCCGTACGAACCCGCGATCGCGTCCCGGACAGAAGTCCCAGAGCCACGTTTCGGCGGTGCGGTCGGGGTCATCGAAGGCCTCGTGGTGATCCTGGGCGAAGTACCCCACGTGCGTCTCGTACCCCCACGTGACTGCGCCGGCGTCGGGCTCCAGCGCGCCCACCAGGATCTTCAGGAGAGTGGACTTCCCGATTCCGTTGGGCCCCAGGATCGCTACCCGCTCCCCGCGCCGGACCTCCAGGTCCACCCCGTGGAGCACTTCGTTGTCACCGAACGCCTTCCGCACGCCCTCCACGCGGACCACCTCCTTCCCACTGGGGCGGCATTGACCGAACCGGAAGGTGGGGTAGCGCCGCGAACTCCCGGGGAGCGCCACCAGCCCCTCCGCCATCTTCTCGATGAGCTTCAGTTTGCTCTGGGCCTGGCGCGCCTTACTGGCTTTGGCGCGGAAGCGGTCCACGAACTTCTGATGGTGCGCGATCTCTCGCTCCCGAGCCGCGATCTCCTTCTCCCGCCGGGCCCGCTCCTCGGCCTTCGCCTCCAGGAAGGCGGTGTAG
>WGEM01000571.1 GCA_015492755.1 Gemmatimonadota bacterium
GGTGGTACGCCACCCGAACGCCCCGCAGCGTATCAGCCGGCGGCTCGGCGCTCAGGACCCTCACCAGAAACTGCGAAAGCTCCCACGTGCGCGAAGCCACCTCGCCGAGCCGGGGGTCATCGGGGCCCAGGTGGGGGGCGTGTGTGCGGAGGAAGGCGGCGCAGCTCCCCGAGGGGAGGACCACGTGCTGGACGTCGGCGTCCGCCAGGAGGCGGGCGGTGCGGCACGCGAGCTCCCGGGCCTCGCCACGCAGCCCTGCGTTGGCGTGGGGCTGGCCGCAGCAGCTCTGGCCCTCCGGCACCACCACCTCCAGGCCCAGCCTCCGGAGGAGGTGGACGGCGTCGCTGCACGCCTCGGGAAAGAACCGGTCCGCCAGGCAGGTGGCAAAGAGCGCGACCCGCATCCGCTCAGCGCTCCTCCGGGGGGAGGACCTCGAACACCGCTTCGCGAGGCGCGTCGTGCGCCAGTCGGAAGCGGGGGTCTCGCAGGAGGAAGAGCGCGACCCTCGGATTCCGTCGCGGCTCCACCACCACCCAGCGCGCACCAAAGTGCTCACGGATGGCGGTGTAGCTGTCCACCACCGAACCCGGGGCGCAGGAGAGTGTCGCGCACGTGCGTTCGGCGTGCACGTCGGTGGAGAGATGGAAGTGTTCCCAGTAGCGCTCGGGACTGTACACGTACTGGAAGATGGGATCCATCCCTCCCAGGTACAGGTTCACGCGGTTGCGGGCGAAGAGGGGGCCGAAGTCGTCCCAGTGGAGGTGGAAGACCACCTCGCCGGGCTCGCTGTGCTCCTGGAGGAACGCCGCCGCGGAGGCCAGGCGGTCGGGGAGAAACGCCACGTAGCGGACGTTCAGGGCGTGGCGCCGGGCACCCCAGACCAGGTGCGCCGCCAGCACGACACCCAGGAGCGCCTGCCAGCGTCGGTGCCGGAGCCATGCCAGGGGGCGGGGCCCCGAGGAGATGAGGAGCGCCAGCGCCAGGACGCCGAAGCTCACCCACTGCTCCATGGCGCGGCGCGCGGAGGTGAGGGCCAGGGCCAGAAACACCGCGGAGACCAGCAAGGCCACCGCCGCGAGGCGAGTACGCTCCGCCTCCTGCGCATCCGCGGGCGCGCTGTCGGGCGGCCCGTTGGCTCCCAGCAGACGCCGCACCGCCACACCCACTCCCGCCAGCCAGGCGGCCAGGAAGAGCCAGGACATGAGCGCGAGGTCCTCCAGGGAGATCGCGCTGAGCTCGGGCGAGAAGAGGAGGGGTTCAGAAGACGCCTTCTCGGCGAAGAGGCGCACGATCTGCACGTTGGCCAGCATGCCCGCCGCCAGCGGGTCGGGCCGCGCCAGCCACCCCACAACCACGCCGAAGAAGACCGCGGGAACGGCGAGGTGCACCGGCACGGGCCGCGCGCCGTCGGTCGGTGGGGCGGAGGGCTGAGGGTGGGCGCGTACCCACTCCCCTCCGCGCACCAGGGCGTAGGCCGCCACCACCCCCACGGGGAGCCAGAAGAGGCTCAGGTGGATCCAGGCGATGAGGGCCGACAGGCCGAACACCCACCATGCCCGTCCCCGAACCAGCACCGACGCCAGCGCCAGCGCGGCGGCCAGCGACAGCACGTGCGGCCGGACCATGAGGAAGCGGTAGAAGACGTTGGGGACCGCCACCAGCGCCGCGGCGGCCCAGAAACCCGCCCACGGCACCCCGTGACGCCGCAGCACCCAGACCACCGTCCCCGCCAGCGCCGCCGTGAAGGCCGGCGCCGCCAGGCGGAGCCCCCAGGTGGGATCGCCCAGCGCGGCGAACGGCAGGAGGAGCACGTGCAGGCCCCACCAGAGATCGCCCCCGTACACCGACATCACCGACTGTGTGGCCCAGGGGAAGGCGGAATCGAAGGGGCCGTGCGTCAGGTAGTGCGCCGCATGCCCCAGATGATAGAAGCCGTCCAGGTCGGCGATGCGGGGAAAGAGGGAGACGTGCCCCGCCAGCACCGCCATCGCCAGCGCCCCCCATTCCAGCGTGCCGGCGGCGGGCCGCTTCGCCTTCGCGGTGGTGGATGGCATCAGCGAAGGTGTCGGGGGCCCATCAGGCGGCGCGGCGTAGCCGCCGGAGTTCGCGAAAGCCGATGAGGCGGCGGCGCTCCTCGTCCCAGAGCGCCAACCTCACGAGGCGGAGCGTGTCGCGGAAACGCACGCGGGTCACCTCATGGAACTCGGGGTTCTCGTCGTGCGCCCTCTGCAGCCGGTAATTGGGGATGCGCGGGCTCATGTGATGCACGTGGTGCACCCCGATGTGCGCGGTGAGCCACTGGAGGGGCCGCGGCAGGACCAGGTAGGAGCTTCCGTACAAGCTGGCGTCGAAGTAGTCCCATTCGTCGTGACGGTGCCAGTACGTGTTCTCGAACTGGTGCTGCACGTAGAACATCCATACGCCGACGCTGGAGGCCAGCACCTGCACCGGCGCCTGCACCATGACGAACCGCGTGTAGCCCAGGGTGGACCCCAGGATCACCACCACCGCCACCAGCGCCAGGTTCGTCCACCACACGCTCCGCCAGGCCTGCTTCCAGCTTCTGGGGATGTCCCACGGGTAGCGGTGTTTGATGAGGAACTGGTAGAGGGGGCCGATGCCGAAGAGCACCAGCGGATTCCGGTAGAGCCGGTAGCCCAGGCGGCGATGCCAGGGCCACGAGAGGTACTCCCCCACGGTGGCGGTGTCCACGTCGCCGAAGCCGCGGAAGTCCAGGTCGCCGGAATGGGCGTGGTGATAGGCGTGCGTGCGCTTCCAGTAGTCGTAGGGCGTGAGGAGGAGGACGCCGATGACTCGGCCCACCCAGTCGCGTGCGGCGCGGGAGCGGAAGAACGAGCCGTGGCCGCAGTCATGCTGGATCATGAAGAGGCGCATCATGAAGCCGGCGGTGGGCAGCGCCAGAAGGAGGGTAAGGGCGTAGTGCACGTCCAGGCTCAGGTACGCCAGCGTCCAACATGCGAGAAAGGCGGCGGCGGTGCCGGTGAGCTGAAGGACGCTGCGCCGGGTGTCGGGACCCTGATAGGGTTTCAGGATCCGGTTCCAGCGCTCCACCTTGTTGCGGTCGGGTTTCGGGTGGCTCATCTCCGCACCTCCCTGCCGGGCCGGTACCGGCGGATCGCGCCCGCGTCGATCTCCTCGGCGGTCCAGGCGATGGATTTCAGCCGCCCGCGGGCGAACATGGCGGCCTGGTCGTCGAAGTGGGGCGAGTCGCGGCGGGCCGTCTGCCCGTACGCGAGGACGGTGTAGGCGCGAGGGCGCTCGCCGAACTCCACCACCAGCACCCACGCGTCTCCCCTGCTGGCCCGCAGGCGTCCGTCGGGTGCGGCCTGGAAGGAGAGCGCCCGGAAACACCCCAGTGTGGGTTCGCAGCCGAACGCGGGCTCGTCCACCTCCCCGCGGATCACGCGGTGCACCTCACCCCACGGCACGTCCAGGGCGAGGCCGCGGGCCTCCATGAGACGCACCGCCTCCGCCATCGCCCGGCGGGCACGCTCCGGCCTGCCCAGTCCCCGGGGCGTTTCGGTGGGGCGCTCTGGGCTCCACGGCTCCGCCCAGAGGCCCACGGTGTCGGCGCCTCCGAAGTAGCGCTCCGCCCAGCTCTTGAAGAGCACGGCGCCTCGGGAGCCGGTGGAGGCGGTGCGATCCCACCGGGCCAGCACGTCCCGCGCGTGTGCCATCGCCGGATCGGCCTCCAGCGCGTCCAGAAGCTCGTCCAGCACCCGCTCCGCCAGGAGCATCCGCGGCGTGTGCTTGCGGCGGATCACCTCCGCGGCGTCCACCGTGTCCGCGCCGTGGACCAGCTGCAGGGAGAGCTGGCTCCTGAGGCGGAGCCGCGGCTCGGGCAGGTTGGGCGCCACCGTGTCGCGGTCCAGCGGCACGTTGAGGTTGGTGTAGTCGGGGGTGTCGTTGGCCTGCTGGACGTAGCCGCCCGGTGGGTTCAGGTAGAGCGGCAGATCGTCCCACGGCACCAGCTCCCACCAGATCTGCGAACGGCTCCTGGCGAAGAAGGCTGTGTCTCCGGTGGGCGGGTGGGGCAGGAGCGGGAGGCGGGCGTTGTAGTAGTGCGCGATGTTCCCGTCGGCGTCGGCGTACGTGAAGTTGGACGACGGGTGCGCCCGCATCCGCATCACCTCCAGCCACTCCTCCAGGTTCTCCGCCCGCATCATCCGCAGGAACTGTTCCCCCCTCCGGAAGATGCCGTGGCGGGGATCCTTCAGCACGTAGACGCGTTCGTCGTCCCGGTGGATCACCGGACCGAACTCCGTCCACCACGTGGTGACCTTCTCCGTCGTGGTGCCTCCATCGGGGCTCAGCACCTCCACCGTCGTGACGCGCGCCTCCAGCGGAATCGGCTCACCGTCCAGGACGGCGTGGTCCTCCAACGTGGGATGGACCGCCAGCGCGTACACCTGGCTGTAGCGGGGGTAGTTGTTGGTGGTGGCCCACCCCAGCCGCGGATTGAACCCGCCGATGATCCCGAAGGCGGTCCCGATGCGGAAGTCCCCGTAGAAGTCGATGACGCCCGGCACGCGGACGTGTGCCTCGTAGTAGGTGAGGCCGGAGGGTCGCAGCAGGAGCGAGTCGGGGTCGCCCCACGAGAGGTGAGGATTGCGGAGGAGGATCGTGTGCCCCGAGCGGGTGCGCGATCCGTGAAACGCCCAGGCGTTGGAGCCGTCCAGGAGGTACGCCCGCGTGTCCGGTTCCTCCTCCTCATCCGCCCCGGGTCCGCCGTTCGCCGCCATCGTCCTGACG
>WGEM01000572.1 GCA_015492755.1 Gemmatimonadota bacterium
CGCCACGCTTGTCTGTGAGCTCGCGGCGACACCCGCCACACCGTCGGTGCGGATCGAGGGCGACGAGGCCTCGGTGCGCCTCGAGGTGGCCCTTCCCGCCGGCGTTCCGGACCACGCGCACGCCTCTCTGGAGCCGCTGGCGGAGCTCTTCGCGCGAGACGGCGGGTGCCTGAGCACCCACGCCACCGGCGTCGCGGTGACCTGGCCGTCGCTGGCGGCGCTCCGTGCCCGGCGGACTACTCTGTAGTCGCGGCCTCGCCGGAGGACCGGGACCGGTCGTCGGCGGCGTCCGGCCGCGGGCGGAGTTCGTCCAGGAGACTGTGGCCCCGGGGTGCGGCACCCGCGCGGACATTCTCCTCCGCGATGTCCACGGCGATCTCCTCCCGCACGATCCCCACCGAGGAAGGCGCCTCGATGCCCAGGCGCACGCCGCCGCCCTCCACACCCAGGACCACGACACGGATGTCGCCGTCGATGAGGATGGCCTGACCGGGTTTTCGACTTAGGATCAGCATGGGCGGCGTAGGAAGAGGCCCCGTTCGCGCCCCAGGCTGATCCCCGATCCGCGTCAGATGGAGAGCAGTGCCTGGAGCATCTCGTCGGCCGCCGTGATCACCCGGGCAGACGCCTGGTAGGCGGTCTGGAACTCGATCATCCTCACGAGCTCTTCGTCCACCGACACGCCGCTCAGACTCATCCTGCGGACGTCGGCCTGCTCGGCGAGCACCCGGTGTGCCTCGGCGGCATCCGCCGAAGAACGTACCGCCTGACCGATGTCCGACACCAGACCCTGGTAGTGCTCGCCCATGGTCATCCCCAGCGCCGCCACATCCACGTCGCGGAGCCCCGCGATGGCCAGCGCCACATCGTTCGCGCCGGCGCGATAGCCGCCGGAGCCGTCGGGGGTGCCTGCGGCGATGGCGTTGGTGGACGCCTGCACCTCCGCGCTGAGCGCCATGGTGCCGGCGGTGACCCCGCCGGGGTCGAAGAAATCGATGCCGGTGCTGGCGTCGGGGCTCATGCCGGTGCGGTGGAGCGCGTTCACCTCCGTCACCATGGACTCCGCCAGATCGTCCAGGCGCTGCTGGATGTCGGGGAGGTCGGTGTTGAGCACCTGCAGCAGACCGCCGGTCCGGCCACCCACCTGAGGAAACAGGCCGGCGCGCCCCACCACCGCCAGCCCCCAGGTACCGCTCACGTTGCGGATCTCCACCTCCAGGCTGTAGGCGCCGTCCACGATGGCGATGCCGGAGGAGATGACGCCCACGCTCCCGTTCTCGCGCTCCACCACCTGCACGGGCACGAGATCCGCCATCTCCGCCAGCGTACGGGCGCGCTGGTCGCGCAGGTCGCCCGCAGTGACGCCGTCGGCCTCCACCGACACGATCTGGCGGTTGAGCTGCGCGATCTGCCGGCCAAGCTCCGTGACGCGGGCGGCCGCGTCATCGAGACGCACGCCCACCTCCTGGCGGATGGCCGCCAGCCCGTTGGCCAGCTCGTCGAAGCGCTGGATCATGACCTGCGCGGTCTGGCGCACCACGGAACGGACGGTGGCCGAGGCGGGGTTCGTGGCCAGCTCGCTCCACGCCGACAGGAAAGCGTCCATCGCCTGGCCGATTCCCAGCTCCCCCGGCTCCGCGACGAGTCCCTCGATCCGGCCCAGAATGTCGGCGCGGGCGTCGCGCTCCGTGGATGCGGAGAGCTCGCGGTAGTAGACGCCGTCCAGGAGGCGGTCCCGGACCTGCGCCACGTCGGTGACCTGCGAACCCGTCCCGTACTGTCCACCGTCCCCCGTCACGCCCGGACGGGCCGCAATGACTGCGCGTTGGCGTGAATAGCCCTCCGTGGAGGCGTTGGCGATATTGTGCGCAACGACGTTCATGCCCTGCTGCTGCGTGGACAATCCCGTCTTGGCGATCTGGAGGATGCTGCCGAGTGAGGGCATGGGGGCCTCCCGTTCAGACCTGCGTATTCACGAAGGCACCCGGTCCGCCCGACGACTCCGCCTGCGGACCGGTACCGTAGACCGGGGCCTTCTCCGGCGCCCCGCCGAAGGCGCGGATGAGCTGGTCGCCCAGCCTCATGGCCTGGTCGATGATGCGGCGGTTCAGGCTCACCTCCCGGGCGAGCTTCCGGGCGGCGGCCACCAACCCGTCGCGCGCTTCCAGCACGTCCGGCGTGGCATCACGGCCCAGCGCCTCCTCCAGCTCGGCCAGCGGCACGTCATCGCGGTCGGTGAGGAGCCGGTTCAGGATCTTCCGCTTCCGCCGCGCCTGCTCCAGGGTGCGAAAGACCCGCTGCGCGGCGTACACCGAGTCGTCCAGCGTCTGCAGGTCGTTGCCCGCAACACCGTCGCGCTGCCGGAGGAGCACGCCGCGAAGGTCGTCCAGGAGCTTCCGCTCCGTCCGCAGCGCCGCGGCCAGCGACGCCACGTGGCTGCGCCGCCGGGCGTCCTGGACGGAGGTACCCGCGACGTTCACGCCCCCTCCTCCGGCGGCGCGCCGGCCACCCGACCCAGGAAGTGCCGGTAGAGCGCCTCGCCGATGCCCCCCGCCGAGCGGGCCGCCGCCGCGTCCGCCACGTGCTGATCCAGAAGCCCCTCAAAGACATCACGCCCACCGCCGCCCGGGAGCACACCCCCCTCGGGCACGGTGGCGCGCATGGCTTTGAAGAGCTCCTGATAGAAGGTGCCCTCCAGGAGGTCCGTGGCGGCCCGGAGCCGGGCGCGGGGATCCCGGATCCGCCCCGAACGCAGCGCCTGGAGCAGGTCGCGCCCCGCCGCCGCCCCCCCCTCCACCGGGCCGCTCACCGCACCGTCACCTTCGCGGTGAGCGCGCCCACCGCACGGAGGGACTCAAAGACCGCGGCGATGGCCTGAGGCGGTGCCGCCACGCCGTGCAGCGCCGCCGCCACCTCCTGCACGGTGGCCCCGGCGGGCATCCGGAGGTCGCCCGGAACGGGCGAGGTGGCGGCCTCCGCGCCGATGGCCAGCGTCATGGCGCCGTGGCTCACCACCGCCTCGCCGATGGTGATGTCACCCCCGGCGATGACGGTGCCCGCCCGGCTGTCGATGACCACCTCCGCGCTCCGCTCCGGGACCACCGTGAGCGCCCCGATGTCCGCCAGTTGCTGGGGACGCGTGCGCTGGGGGTCGTCGGGCAGGTTGAGCGTCACCGCGCCGGGATCCGCCACCTCCGCGGCACCGCCTCCCAGGGCGGCGTTGATGGCCTCGGCGATCCGCGCCGCCGTGGCGAGATCGGGCTCACGCAGATAGAGGGTGGTGGCGGCGTCGAAGTCGGGCGCCGGGAGGCTCACCTCCAGCACGCCCCCGTCGGGGAGCACGGCGGAGGTCTCCACGGCGTACCCACCGGACGTGGGTGTCGCCTCCGCGACGATGAGGGGTCCCTGGGCAGTGGCTACCGGAGCTTCGGAGGGGCCGGCCTGCAAGGGGGTGGCCCAGAGGACGCCCCCCCGCAGCGAGGTGGCGTCGCCCACCGACGCCACGTGCACGTCGAAGCGTCCCCCGGGACGCAGATAGGGTGAGGTCTCGGCGGTCACCAGCACGGCGGCGACGTTCCGCGTGCGGAGCAGGTGCTCCGGAACCTCGATGTTGAAGCGCCGGAGGAGGTTGGCCACCGAGCGCACGGTGTGTCCCGCGGAAAACCCACCGATGACCCGGTCTCCGGTTCCGTCGAGACCCACCACCAGCCCGTACCCCATGAGGCGCACGGGCACGTCACCGCCGCTCACGGTGAGGTCACGGATGCGCGCCTCCTGGCCGCCGGCCGCCACGGCGGTGGCCACCAGCAGACCCACCGCCAGCGCCAGGGCGACCCAGGCGGACGCTCCCGTGCCGATGGTGCTTCCCGGCAATGCCGCCCGGCGGGCGGAGGGCCGGACCGGTTCGTCGTCCCAGGTTCTCACGGAATGATCAGGTCGAGGATCCTGGACCAGACCCCCTGACCCGCCTCGCGAAGTTTCCCGTTGGAGGCGTAGAGGAGCTCCGCCTCCGCCACGCGCCACGACTCCACCGTGTTGCCCAGCGAGATGTCCCGGGTGCGCACATAGCCCCGGACGGTGATCTCCTGCTCGTGCTCGTCGATCTTGAGCTTCTTCCGTCCTTCGATGCGCACCACCCCGTTGGGGAGGATCTCCACCACCCGGGCGCTGAGTTCGGCGGAGAATCGCTCCCGCCGCGAGGATTCGCCCCGGCGGCGCTCCGC
>WGEM01000573.1 GCA_015492755.1 Gemmatimonadota bacterium
CTCCTCGGTAAGCAGCGCCGTGGCCACCTTCGGGCGGAAGATGGAGTAGAGCGCCGGGACCACCGTGATCGCGCCGAGCATGTTCAGGATCATGAGGAAGACGAGCAGGAAGGCCATCTCGCCCTGGAAGCGGAGGTTCGAGAAGACCCAGAGCACGATGCCCCCGGTGATGGTGGTGGCCGTGAAGGTCACCGCCATCCCGGTGGTGCGCACCGCGCGCCGGATCGCCTCGTCGATGCTCTCCGCATCGGCCACCTCCTGGCGGATGCGGTCGACGATGTAGATGGCGTAGTCCACGCCGATGCCCACGCCCACCGACTGCACCGGCAGTGTGTTGATGTTGAGGCCGATTCCGCGCCAGGCCATGTAGCCCAGCGACACCATCGTCGCCGTGACGATCTGGGTCAGGATGATGAATCCGCTGGGGATGGACTGGTAGGTGATGGAGTGGAGGACGAAGATCACCAGGAAGATCAGCGAGATGTTGGCGACATGGCTCCGCTCCACCTCGTCGTTGACGGCGGCGAGGATGCCCATGATCCCGCCGGCCATGACGAACTGCACGCCCCGGGTCCAGGAGTTGGTGGGCTGGTACTTCGGCACGCCGTCCACGGCCTTGAGGTCGTGGACGATGAGGTCCTTCGTGTTCACGCCCACGGCGCGCACCCCGAACTCCTCGGACTCCCACCACTGGTCCACGTCCTCCAGGGTCCAGTCGGCGAGCGTGTCCGGCCAGGTGAAGGGCTGGCCCTCCTCCACGGAGTCGCGCTCGTTCTCGTAGTCCTCGATGGCGAGCTCCCGGAACTCCTCCATCCACTCGGGGAGCGGATCCACCCCCGCCACGCTGACGGGCACCTCCTCGTAGGTGGGGTTCTCGTCGCTGCCCTGGCGGATGCGCACGTTGAGCGTGTGGTGCCGCGGGGGCAGCATGGGCCCGAGCATGTAGTAGAGCAGGTCGAGGAGCTTGTCCCGGTCGGTCCAGGGCGCGTCGGGCTCGGCGCGGTCCTTGTCGAGGCGGATGATCACCTCGCCGATGGGGTTGTGCTCGATGTAGTGCTCGGCGGCGAGCACCGCCGTGGTGATGGTCTCGCCCTTGTGGTCGGGATAGAAGAAGGAGATGCTGGCGTCCCGCCCGTCATCGGTGAGGTAGGGGCGCAGGAAGCCGGGCGGGCCGTTGGTCTGGAGCTGGAAGATGGCGGCCCGCACCGTGCCCGGATGCTCCGGGATGAACTGCCACTTCGGGTCCCCGTAGTGGTTCATCCGCCAGTAGCGCCGGAGGATCGGCGAGAGCGAGACCGAGGCCCCGAGGTCCGTGTTCACGTCCATGAAGCGCTCGAACTCCTCCATCCGGCGGATGGGAACGGAGTCGGCGCTGGCGTTGTCGCGATCGCCGTTGGCGTAGACCACCATGGAGTCCACGCCGCCGAACTTGTGGGCGATCACCCCGGTGGCGACGTTGAACTCGTGGTCCGGGTAGAAGAGGAAGGAGCCGGGGTTCGCCTCGCCGATCTTGGAGTGGAAGAGCGCCATCCAGGTGCCCCAGGAGAGCAGCACGAGGGTCACCCCCGCCACCACGTACTTGTAGACCGGGTGTGTGGTGATGTGCCCGATGAAGCGGGTGAAGCGCACCATGAAGCCGGGCAGGAAGTGCTCGTGCTCCGCCGGCGCCGGCAGGTAGCAGATCAGGATGGGGTGGAGGATCTCCACGGTGGCCAGGATGGAGAGCACCCAGACCGCGCCGAATTCGCCCAGGTTCCGCATCTGGGGAATCGAGGTCACCAGGATCACCAGCAGTCCGGCGACGTCGGTGATGATCCCGAGGGTGCCCGGCACCACCAGCTCGCCCATGGCGACGGTGGCCACCTCGACCTTCGCCTCGTCCGGGTCGCCCAGACGGGGCAGCATGGTCTCGTAGTCCTCGAAGAAGCGCTCCGCCATCTGCACCGTGTGGGAGATGGCGCGCGCGGTGATGATCATGGGGATCACCAGCACCAGCGGGTCGAAGGTGATCCCCCGCCACCCGGTGTAGCCGAGCCCCCAGATCACGGTGGCGATGGCCGCGATGAAGGGAATGAACACGCCGTGCCAGCGCCGGAAGTAGCCCCAGAGCAGCGCGAAGATCATGGCGACAGTGCCGAGGAGGAAGGCCAGGATCTCGTAGGCGTGCTTGAGGACCCATCCGGTCAGGATCGGCGCCCCGGAGATGTAGACCTTGACGTTCTCCGTCTCCTCCCGGTCCTTGATGGCCTGGACGTGCTCGAAGACGGCCCGGTAGACCTCGGCGCCGGAGAGGCGGTCCGTCACGAAGCCCGCGGTGATCAGCGCGCCCTTCTCGTCCCGGGAGACCAGCCGCCCGAAGATGAACGGCGGGTTCTGCCGCACCAGCTCCCGAAGCTTCTCCACCTCCTCC